>JAKLHB010000049.1 GCA_022710345.1 Planctomycetota bacterium | reverse complement strand
GCTTACTGTACGGACGAGCGTGCTATATAGTCTAGCTTACTGTACGGATGAGCGTGCTATATAGTCTAGCTTACTGTGGTGTATATGTCTTTTTGAAATGATCGCCATTTGTATTCGGTCGTCCCTACACGCAAATAACATACATCAAGAATGCTTTATTTTATGCGTATTGAAAAGAATCATCAAATGGCAACCAGCCGAAGGAACCTACACTTGTCAGCAACCAGCCAAAGAAACCTACACTTGTCAGCGACCAGCCGAAGAAACCTACACTTGTCAGCAACCAGCCGAAGGAACCTACACTTGCCAGCTCCTGCACAGATAGGGCTGCAAACTGTACAGATGCTTGTCTGCTCTGCACAGTTTGCTTCTACTTGTGTCTTTTGATATATCTCTGCAGCCGTCAACCCTTGAGCATTTTCCCTGTGATGTTTGTGGGCTGGGGCTGAAGGCACCACTTCTATCTTCTAAAGTCAATTCTTGAGCATTTTCCCTGTGATGCTTGTGGGGGCATCGGGTAGGCCGGAGGTGGGGCCCATGTAGAGGATTTGGCCGCCTTGGTCAGCGGCTTCGGGGCCGAGGTCAATGACCCAGTCGGAGGCGCGGATGATGTCGAGGTTGTGTTCGATCACAATGACGGTATGGCCGTTTTTGAGAAGGGCGCGGATGACCTGGAGAAGCTTTTGGATATCCACGGCGTGGAGGCCTGTGGTGGGCTCGTCCATGATATAGAGGGTACGGCCGGATTCGCCTTGGCAAAGTTCGGATGCGAGTTTGAGGCGTTGGGATTCACCGCCAGAGAGGGTATTCACGGGCTGGCCCAAACGCATGTATCCCAGGCCAATGTCATAGAGGATTTGGAGTTTTTTCTTGATTCTGGGTTGTGCGTCGAAAAAGGTAAGGGCTTCGGCAATGTCCATGTCTAGGACTTGGGCAATGTTTTTGTCACGGTAATGCACGGCCAGGGTTTCGTCGAGAAATCGTTTGCCCTGGCATGCGTGGCAGGTGACCCAAACATCGGAGAGGAAGTGCATCTCCACGTGGAGTAGGCCACGACCTTCGCATACTTCGCATCTGCCGCCTGTGATGTTGAATGAAAATCTGGATGCTCCAAATCCGCGGGCTTTAGAGCCAGGCAATGTGGCAAACAATTGGCGTATGGGTGTGAACACATCGCAGTACGTTGCCGGGTTAGATGACGGAGTTTTCATAATTGGGCTTTGGTCAATGATCACGAAGCGGTCGAATTGCTCTAGCCCGGTGATTTTGTCGAATCCAAAGGATCGGCTTCCTATGACTTGTTCTTTTTTGTCTCTGGTTTTGCTACGGATTCTTTGGAATTCGAGCACGGCTCTTTGGAGAATATCCACGACCAAGGAGGACTTGCCGCTGCCAGAAACTCCAGTCACTACGTTGAATCTTTGGGCTGGAAATTTGGCTGTGATGTTTTTGAGGTTATGAAGCCTGGCACCGTGGATCGTGAGATACGCCTGAGTCGGGACAAAAGGAGCAGTTTTGGGTAAAGGCAGTTTTCCGGCCAGATATTGTCCGGTCAAAGATTGGGAATTGGTCTTGAGGTTTGCGACTGTTCCTTGCGCCACGATATGACCGCCATAGACTCCAGCACCTGGGCCAAGTTCAATGACATGGTCTGCTGCCTGGATGCATTGGGGATCATGCTCGACCATAATCACGGTATTGCCTAAGTCCACGAGTTCGCGTAGGGTCGTAAGCAATCGTTCTGTGTCTCGTTGATGTAGGCCAATGGTTGGTTCATCTAGGACATAGAGCACGCCTACCAATTGATTGCCGATTTGGGTGGCCAGCCGAATTCTTTGGGCTTCGCCGCCGGATAAGCTATTTCCTGGCCGATCCAGGGTCAAATATTCTAGGCCGACTTCTTGAAGGAACCGCAGGCGATTCTTGATTTCGCGCAATACATCGCGCACCACTGTAGCCTGATTTTTGGACCAATGGAGTTGTTCGATCCAATCGAATATATTGGAAATACTCATGTTGCAGCATTGGCTGATGGACTTTTCGTCAATGGTCACGGCTAAATATTCGGGTTTGAGGCGCTGGCCTTGGCATTCTGGGCAAATCGTGATTTCGTCTTCTTGCACGCCTAGTCCATTACAACTGGGGCATGCGCCCAGGTAGTGGTTGAATGAAAAATGGCGTGGCTGCAATTCTTGGGTTTGGTAATAATCGCATGGCACACAACCGGGTAGTTCACAAAAATACACAGGGTTTTTGTGGCTTGGAGAAAAGAATAGGGCAACTTTATGGCCCCAGTTAAAGGCTGTTTCCAAACTTTCTGCCATGCGTGTCAAGTTTTCTGATGTTACTTTGACCCGGTCTATGACTAAATGAATGGGCAATCGTTTGCCAAGATCATGGCCAAGGTCATCCAAGTTCCTGACTTTTCCTGCAATGAGCACGCGGGTGAATCCAGCTTCTTGAAGATGCTTGGCGTATTCGCCCAATTGGCCTGCGGAGATCAGAGAAAACTGTTTTTTGGTGCCAGGGAGATAGAGCGGTGCTAGGATCATACCTTCTTGGTTTTGGCAAGCTTGCAAGAGTTTATTGGCTGCTGAAGTTGGTGTATATGCAATCAAAGGGGCATGGCATTGTGGACAATGTGGAATGCCAACTCGTGCGTAGAGAACCCTCAAGTAGTCGTATATCTCAGTCATGGTGGCTACAGTGGATCTAGGGTTTTTGGATATGCTTTTTTGATCAATGGCAATGCTTGGTGCTAAACCTTCGATATTTTCCACAGATCCGTGCTCCATACGGCCTAAAAATCGGCGTGCATACGTGGAAAGGGATTCAAGAAATCTGCGTTGTCCTTCTGCAAATAGGGTATCAAAGACAAGGGAAGATTTGCCGCTGCCAGAGAGGCCAGTGACAACGACGAGCTTGTTTTTGGGGATGTTCAGGCTGATGTTCTTTAGGTTATGCTTGCTTGCGGATTGGATACGGATTTCCTGGGTCTGCATTTCTCGGATTTTGCCGCATGGGTATTTGTTCCATTGGTGTTGGAGATAGGCACGCAAGGCATTGCCTGTGTGAGAGGCCTGGCATTGCATCACAGTCTCAGGTGGTCCTGCAACAACGACTTGGCCTCCTTGTTCGCCTGCTTCTGGCCCCAGGTCAATGATCCAATCCACGGTTTTGACCACATCAAGGTTGTGCTCAATGATCACCACTGTATTTTTTTGATCCACTAGCTTTTGCAATGCGTACAAGAGTTTTTGGATATCTGCAAAATGTAAGCCAGTGGTGGGCTCATCCAGGATGTATAAAGTTTTGCCATGGCTATTTCGGCTCAATTCTCGAACGAGCTTGATTCTTTGGGCTTCGCCGCCTGAAAGCGTGGGTGCGGGTTGGCCGAGTTTAATATAGTCTAACCCAACTTCGGATAAGATTTGCAATGGCCGTAAAATTTTGGGATGATTGCTAAAAAATTCGCACGCTTCGAGTACGGTCATTTCCAAGATTTCATAGATGTTTTTGCCTTTGTAGGTGATCTCTAGGGTCTCTCGATTGAATCTTCTGCCATTGCATTCTTCACAAGGAATGAGCACATTGGATAAAAATTCCATCTCGATTTCTTCATAGCCTGCACCCATGCAAAGCTCGCATCGTCCTCCTTTGAGGTTAAAGGAGAATCGAGCTGGGCCATATCCACGGGTTTTGGATTCCGGGAGCATGGCAAAAAGATCACGAATTTGTTCCCAAAGTTTAATATAGGTTACAGGATTGCTGCGTGGGGTTCGGCCAATGGGGGACTGATCTACTTCAATGATTTTCTTGAAGTACTGCATGCCCTCGACGCATTTATGTTTGCCAGGAATTTCGCTATTTTCATTGAGTTCACGGCTGAGTGCCGGGCATAGAATGTCCGAGACCAAGGTAGATTTGCCAGACCCAGAAACTCCTGTGACTGCAATGAATAAGCCTACAGGGAATTCGACATCAATATTTTTAAGATTATGGGCTTGGGCACCACGGACCACAAGCCATTGTTCTTGTGGCTGCCGACATGTTTTTGGGATTGGAATTTCTTGATTGCCAATCAAATATTGGCCTGTGATGGAGCTAGGATTATGCTGAATCTCCTCAAATTGACCTTGGGCAACAATGTCGCCACCATGAATACCGGCCCCTGGGCCAATGTCTAGGATATAATCGGCTGCGCGCATGGTCTCTTCATCATGCTCAATCACGATCACGGTATTGCCACTGTCGCGTAATTTGATCAAGGCCTGGATCAATTGGGCATTGTCTCGTGGATGCAGGCCAATGGATGGTTCATCGAGGATATAGAGCACGCCCTCCAGGCCAGAGCCTAATTGTCGTGCAAGTCGGATGCGTTGTAATTCGCCGCCTGCCAATGTATCTGCATGGCGATCCACAGTGAGATAGGGCAGTCCTACGTTTAGGAGGAAGCGCAGCCTGCGTTTGAGCTCGCGTAGGATTTCACGGGCAATGGCTTGTTCTCGATCATCCAGGGTGATTTGGTCCAAAAATTGGCTCAATTCTTGGATGGTGCAACTGGTAAGGTCTGTGATGGATTTGCCTTTGAAAAGCACATTCAGGCTTTCAATGCGCAAGCGCTGGCCATGGCATGTCTGGCAATCTAAAATCTGGATGAATTTCCTGCATTGGGGCAAGTGCCATCGAAAGTAGATTCTTTGCAACTCTGGGATCACGCCACAGAATCCTTTTTTTCCCTCTGGATTTTGATTTTCTTCATCCATGTTCAACTGCGAGAGATTTTTAGGCAATTGCTCCATGCCCCATAAAACCAGGTTTTGGAAAGACTCTGGAAGCTTTTCCCAAGGTGTTGCTAAATCAACTTTTGCAGATTTGGCCAGGGCTTCAATTTCATCTAGGCCATAAGAAGAAAAGATGATTTTGCCATCATCTTTTTTCATTGCGGCGATTGCGCCTTGTTTGATGGTCAGCTCTGGATGGGCGACCACGAGTTTAGGATCAAATTGTTCCAGAACACCGTGTCCGTGGCACTCTGGGCATGCGCCTTGATCGTTGTTGAATGAGAAAAGCCTAGGCTCTAATTCTGGGATGCTAAAGCCGCATTGCGGGCAAGCCCTGTGCACGGAAAAAATTTGGTATGGGCTAGGCTCAATGGCAATGGCCACAGTGCCTTGAGTCAAGGCCACTGCATTTTCAATGTCTTGGCTTAAACGGCCGCGGATTTGTGGTTCAAGGGTGAGGCGGTCTATCACAAGCTCTAATGTATGCTTTTCATAACGTCCCAAAGTGATGGATTCATCTAAGCGATGTACTTGTCCATCTATGCGAACGCGCATAAATCCGTCAGCAAGCCATTGTGCCAGGTCTTTTCGATATTCTCCCTTGCGTTCTAAGATCATGGGTGCCAGGATCAAAGCAGCTTTGCCTGAGTAATTTTGAAGGATAATGCTGGTGATCTGATCTGAATTTTGCTGGATCACAGGGATATGACAATGGGGACAATATGGGGTGCCAAGACGGGCAAATAAGAGCCGGAGATGGTCGTAAATTTCAGTGATGGTTCCAACCGTAGATCGAAAACTAAATCCATGTCGCTTCTGGTCAATGCATAGTGCAGGTGCAAGCCCTTCAATGCGATCCACATCAGGCTTTTCCATCTGCCCTAAAAATTGGCGTGCGTAGGGCGAAAGGGATTCTAAGAAACGGCGCTGCCCTTCTTTAAACAGGGTGTCGTGGGCCAGGGAGGATTTGCCAGATCCGGAGATGCCCGTAACCACAGTGAGGGCATAATGAGGAAGCTGGACATGGATATTCTTAAGGTTGTTTTCCTTGGCTCCCTGAATTTCAATGTATGTTTTCATCCAATGGTTTTCCTTTGGCAATGTCAAACAATTGATCCACAGTTTTTTCCTGGTATAGCTTTTGGAGACGATCCACAGCTTGCGCAAATTGGGCAGGATTTTGGACGCTGAATTGAACCTGGATGCTATCCTGCTCAAAATTTGGACTTGGGGAAATCGAACCTGCACAAGGCCAATTCACTCGATTTGCCAGACCCGTGAATTGTTCATACGCCAGGACTGAATCTGGATTCTTAAGTTGTTGGATTTTTTTACGCAACTCTTCTGCCCAAGATGTGGACGCAGATTGAATCATCGCTTGTATCTCAGATATTTGGAGAATTTCCTGAATCGTGGTATGATCTCTTTGGCGGATTTCCCAAAACAAGGCCAAGATTTCGCGCTGTTTATTCAAGGACCAACGAGCTTTTTGACAAAGTTCCACCAGTGCAATGGCTTCGTTTGATTGAAAATCCAACAGAATTAAGGCGTTGCGTAATGGAATATTTTCTTGGGCAGCCCAAACCAAGGCAGGTTCTGGCAGTTGCAGGATTGCTAAATGATCCTGCACAAGCTTAATCCCGGTTGCCAGGCCCAAAGTCTGATGTGCCCATGCGCTGATCTTTGGCAATGTCCATGCAAACTCATGATGCAGCCGGCTCAAAATGCGGCTGATTTCTACAGGATTGAACCCACGCGCTAAATTTTCATGCACGTGGATGAGCAAGGCTTCCTCATCGCTGCATTGAATTTCCAACCCTGGCACCTGGCTACCGCCACATTCCCACCGCCCTTGTCCAGAAATAATCTGCCATTTTTCATGGTATTTTCGTACCAAAATAGGTGTAATAACACCAACTTCCTGGATCGAATGATAAAGACTTGATCTATCTCTATGAAAAGAAACAGGTAAAGTTAAATGATCCACCTGATCTTTTGTGCGATCCAGGAGCAAATATTGGAGATGCAACATAAATTTTTCGCCTTAAAAAAGACGAGAGCATTCTACAGCAAAATGCAAATTTTTGCCACATTCTCTGGATCAATTTTTTATGCAAATGCAACAACAATAGGAAATGCAAAGAGATCGGCATAAAACATAGCCCTAAGTTGCAAACTTTTGTTGTTATTTCCATGGTTGCAAACTATAAGCCTATATGCTATAATCAAATCAAAGTGTGTGAATATTTAAAAATTGCTGTGTTATGGAAATAAAAATCTCCATTTTTAAGCTTATGCCTGCGAAATGTGCATAACATCTATTAAAATTTGAAATATTCCAATAAATCCGTCTATATGACATCAATCTTGGAAGTATGATTTATGAAATGTATCCCTGGCACACCTAAAATATTCGAAATGGCAGATGGGAAAGAAGAATCTATCTATTTTCAATGGGAAGGCAACGAGCATTGCGTGAAACGCTATCTCAATCAGGGCCGTTATGAAGTGAGGGGCCTTTTAGCGGTTGGAGGATTTGGCTGCATTTTTGTTGCATACGATTCTTTGAATTTTAACAAAGAAGTGGTGATCAAAACACCTTTTTATATGGGAGATTATTGCAGGCCATTCATTGCCCGGTCCCAAGAAGTTTTTGAGAAGCAGATTATCAACTTAAATCGTCTTTATGATTGGGAACAAAAGCATTTATCTGGGTTCTCCAATGCAGGATTCAACAGCATTGGAAATATCAATGATTATTTCAAAGATCGCAGCTTAGATTTATGCCAGGCCTTTAGAAATGCGGCTGGTGTACAATATTATGTCTCAGATAAACTGAGAGATAATGCTCCTTTTCTTGTTCTAAAGTATATCCCTGGACAAATGCTGAAAAACATCATTGCCAAAAGTCCAATTTCTGAAGTAGAGACTTTACACTTAGCTAGGCAAATACTTGTGTTGATGCGGTATTTGCATAAAGAACGAAAAACCAAAAAAGGGTTTCCATTTTATTATTTGCTCTCTGATCTCAAAGCTGAAAATATTATTTTTTGTGATGGAGAAATTATTTTAATTGACTTTGGAGCAGTTAAGATTTATCATTTGGATATCCAAGAAGTGGATGTTCCGATCTTTGTCACCGATGGATATGCTGGCCCAGAAGTGTATTCAGGCAGCATTGAATTTCGAGATAATCCTAAAATTGACAATCGCTTTGATTTGTTTACTGTTGGAGCATTGATGGTGCATTGCTTAACAGGTCGTCATCCCCAAGAGTTCCTGACGAGTCATGCGCCACCTCAGCACGATTTTAACTTGGATGCCTATCATTCTTTATCGCCAGACATCAAAAATATCATTGCCAAAGCCACTGCGAAAGATCGGAAAAATCGTTACTCGGATGCAGATGTATTTTTACGGGATGTAGAAAAGCTATTAAGTGCTTCTGAATAAAAAAATTACAAGAAGCATATACTAAATTTTAATGAGGCGTGCTTCCTTTACAATGAAGCACTGCTGCTATTGTAGAGGTCTTGCACGAAATAAAACATGAAAACCTTACTTGTTGCTCTTATACTCATACTAAGTACTGCTGTTGTTGCAGATGTCTTATCCAGTGAACAAAATGAAGCTTTAAAAAAAGCCCATATCCAATGCATTCAAAAATACCATCATACCGCTGTTCTAAAAGGTGAGCATTCTTTCTTAACCTTAGGAAAACTAGAAATTTTAGGCCAGGAAACTAGCCAAACCAACTACGTCAGCTCTGTATACGAAACTGAAAAAGAATTCTCTTGCTACACAGAAACCAAAAAAGGCAAACTGTATCTTTTCACCAACAAAAGAATGAGTGAAACCAAGCAAGAAAAAATCTTGGTGATGAATACCTTTAATGCTCTTACGATTGCTGAAAAAGAATATACACTCAATTATAATACCATTTTCCAAACAAAATTAGGCGATTATCAAGGTTGCACCATCAGTGTAAAAACAGATTTGCCACATAAAGAAGCTGTGACGAAATTAGTTTTGGGCTATGGCCAAGAATTTTATGCTGCATTCATTGAATTTCTCAAAGGCAATACTAAACCGACTATCATCAGCCGGTTACAGTTGGGCTTAGAAATTTTAACTGGAAATTGGACAGAATCTAGCCGAGGAATTGTAACGCAAAACTTTAGCTGGTCAGTGAGTGCTGGAAATGTCCAACAGTTTGGTGATGGCACTGTGGTCCAATTCCATCTATGGATTGGCGGCGGTATTGGCAGTATTCGGCATGAAATCATGGCTGGATACTTGGTCATCACCGGCTTATGGGGCAGCATGCACGGCACTGGTATCATTTATATGCAGCATTAAAACAGCATGCACATAGTATGACCATGATACGATTGAAAATAGCTTCTAGCATCCCGTGATCCCCCACCCGTGATCCCTTGTATTTCTGCTAAGAGGCCTGGTGCTTAGGCACCAAGCCTCTTAGTTTTTGAGAAATGTACATTCATCAGATAGGCTATCATGTCAATGAAATTTGAAGGATTATTCTATGGAGCAAAATCAAGGGAAATCTCGGTTATTTGGCCAATTGGCTATGAAAGCCGATTTAATTACTAAGCCACAATTAGAAGAATGCCTACGGCTTCAACAGCTTTCTCCTCAAACCCCAATTGGGCAAATTCTGAAAAAAAGAGGATATTTGACAGAGTCTCAAATTCGAATGATTCTCAAAGCACAAAGTAAAAGACCAATGGTTCATCCAACTGAAAAGGAAAGCACTGACATAAATCCGCAGTCTCCCACGATGCCACTCAAAAAACAATCGCCTTCTAAACAACTGCATCATGCTGAAGTTCAGCCATTGGTCAAGAAACAATCTTCAGTTCAACTTCCAGGTTTATCCAGCAAAGCACCTATGCAAAAGCGCAATATACCTGCTAAAGAGAGGCCTGCCCAAATTAGCCAGACACAGCCAGCACAACCTCAGCAGGTTCAAAAACTTCATTCTAGCAATCAGCCTACCGATGAGTTGGGAATAGAGTCAAGTACTGCGCTCTTTCAAGAAATAGATTTTGAAAATCCTCCTATCGTGGCCAACAATAGTGCTGAAGTTGATGAAGATGAGATGCCAACACTGCCTCCTGATTTGAGCAAAATTCCAGTTGACTTAGATTCTAGTGAAACATTTGGCCTTGCGCCTGTTGGCGCTGCCATTGATTTAGAAGGTGAGGAACCTGTAACACAAGCTGCACAAGATAATGCGAGCGAAGTTCCTCAAAAAGAACGATTTCCAGAATTAGAAGAATTGGAAGAATTGGAGACATTAGGCCCCAGTCAAGGAGTTATAGAGTCAGAAGATTCTGTAATCTCTCCAGCAAAAGAAAAAGAAGAAGAGAGTGATCTTGATTCAAGTTTTTTTGACCACTTGGATTCTAAGGCAATGATGCCTTCTGAAAATCCTATGCTGCCTGAATTGCCAGAATTGCCGACAGAGCCAGAATTAGAACTCCCGCCAATACCAGAGCCTATGGAAGCACAGCCAAGAGCTAAAACTGCTGGGCCTGATGAAGAAACGTTGTTTCACAATGCACTCATACCACAGCAATTGCCTGAAATTCCCAATTTTATTGGTATTGCAGAGCCACAACAACAGCCAGAGAAGCAAATTCGGCAAGAATTTAGCCCTTCAGAGACAAAGCCTATCACAGAAGACTTTGGCCAAAGAAAAGCAAGGCGTACCCGAAGAGTACAGCGAATTCACGATAAAACTTATGGCAATGAGATTGTAATTGTCATAGTGATTGCTGTTTTAGCATGCGCAGGATTAATTTGGGCATGGATTAGTGAAAGCAGCCCTAAACCCCAGCCTGTGGTAAAACCAAGGCCTATAGGTATCAATGGACAATCAGATCCAAAAACTAAAATTCCAAATCCTGAGCCAGTTTCAAAGCCTAAAGAAGACTTGGAGACTTTATATCAGCAAGGAATATATTGCTTTCGGGCAGGCAATATTCAAGAGGCATCCCTGAAATTTAAGACAATCTTGCAGCAAGAAGCTTATAAAGATGCCTTGCTCTATCAAGCAGAATGTTATTTAGCCAACAATCAAACAACGCTTGCGCAGGAAAATGCGAACGCTATGCTTCAAAAAAAACCTCATGCATGGGCGTATAGCATCCGTGGCCAATGTTATGAAAAGCAAGCGAATTATAATGAAGCATACGCTGATTATCAAAAAGCATTGGAATTGGACCCAAGCCTTACGCAAATTTTATGCTTTCTTTCCAGGTTACACCGCAAACAAAATCGTTTTTTAGAAGCTCTAACATACGCTCAAAAAGCCATTCAGCAAGGGAATATGGACGGGAATGCGGAATTGAACGCGGCGAGAACATTAATTGCGTCCTATCTTGCGCCGCTGCCTTTAGAGGAAAAGATTACATTTCTGAAGTCAGTGATTCAAATTGATTCAGGGCTCCCTATTTATTTCCTTTGGCTTGCAGGCTGTTTAGTAGAATCTCAGCCCAACGAAGCCTTACAGTATATACAAAAATATCTGCAAACAGTTCAGAATCTTTTCGAAATGGAGGATCTGTTTGCAAAAGATTTAGAGCTATATTGTTATTTTTCTCTTCAAAAATATGAAGAACTCGAAAAAGAAGCTCGCAAAACATTGAATGGAATCCAAAAAAATATATCTTTGGGAAGCCTTTTAGCTTTAAGTATTTGCAATCTCGAAAAAGAAGCCAAGCAAGCTAAAGCACCCAAAGATCCTAAAAAACCAGGCAAACCTTATAAAAAAATTGCATTGGTATATTATTCGATATTCTGGAAAATCTTTTCGGCATGGAAAGATTTGTCCAGGCAGCGATTGCCTTTTTGGACTGAAAAGATGGTACAATATGTCAATACTAAATTAGGGGCACCTACAATACCAAGCACAGATATACGCTATATTAAAAAAGTCATTCAGCTTGAGCTCCATCTAGAGCCTCTTGTCAAACATCCATTTTTAGCACCCCAAGATATTCTCATGCAATTAAATGATGAACCTATTTACAGTATTTATGAATTGCAAAATACAAAATTGTTGAAGAAAATCACGGTGCAACGAGATTCGAGAGCCATTGACTATCTTTTAGACGATGCTTTTCGAGAAACACTTCGTAGCGCCAAATTCTATCACAAAATTCAAGTTGTGGAATAGGCCATGTTTTTCTTGAATAGGTTGGAGTGGAGCAATCCAGAATGGCTAGGATTGGCTGTATTGCTATGTGCTGTGCATGTATTGCTATGGCTGTGGTTTGCTTATTCTTGGAAAAGCTTGCTTACCTTAGGCATTGTTTTCTGTTTATGCTGTGCCCTTGCAGGGCCATACACACGGCAAAAGAAAATAATGCCTCATACTATCGTTGGGTGCATAGATATCTCTGCTAGCATGTCGTTGGAAGAACAACAACATGCGTGGCAAGAATGGAATAGAATCCTTGAGCAAAGCAAGCAATTTTCTGAAGTTCAAGGTACTGCAGTGCATCCAGAAACAATTGTTTTGGGCAAATCTGCACGTAGAATTTCTCCAATCTCTAGCAGTATAGCCGCTGAAATGGGAAGCGATAGCATCGGAGGGCTTTGCCTGGCGTTGGGGCTGATCTATCAGGCGAGAAGCCCTGGCCGAGTTATAGTGTGGAGTGATGGTGCTGGGATACAAATCCCTGACACATTGGTCCAAAAATTTCAAGCTCAGCAAGTTCCGATCTTTGTAGCTTCTCCCACACGCACGCAGCCGGAATGGCGGCTAGAAAAAGTAAAAGTGCCTGAGAAAATCCCTGTTGGTGTGCAGGTACCTTTGCAAGTGCAGTATGTTTCCAATTTTCAAGGTAGTCTTCATTTAAAAGTTTGGGCAAATGAGCAATTGCACTGGCAAGATCAGATCCAAGTTAACAAAGGCTCTGGGGCCTATGAAACGCAATGCCCAAGCATCATGGTTCCTGGATTAGTACGATGGAAAATAGAAGGTATCGGAGACCAAAGACCTGAGAATAATATAGGATTTGCCATAAGCCATATTGAAGCACAAAACAAAGTGCTGTTTCTGGCTCACGAGAAGCCAGTTTTAGCTCAAGCATTGGAAGCACAACAAATTCCTATAGAAGTCCAAAACTTTAGCCATAGTCCAGCATCATGGGACCGATATCCTGCAGTTGTTATGATCAGCCCTAGCAATCAGACATTGCATACACTGGATGCCCAATGTAAAGCATATCTTGATAAAGGCCGCACATTGATCGTGCTTGATGCAGAAACATGGGATTTACCTTGGCTGCCTGTGCAAAGCTTAGAGAAAAAAGAGCCCTCTATACCCCCAATGCCAATGCCTCGATTTCAATCTGGTGAGCCTCAGGAAAAAACTAAGGCTGAACTAGAATTTCGTGCTACAGCCTTAGTGTTGGTGTTGGATCGCTCCGGCAGTATGGCTGGGGATAAACTAGAACTTGCGAAACAATCCCTGCTGAAGACCATTGAACGAGTTTGGGTCCTAGATACAGTGGGAGTGGTCATTTTTGATCACGAATCTCAATGGCTGATTCCATTAGGCCGAGGCTCGGATTTTAATTGGATTACAGAACGCATACAAAACATCCAGCCAGGCGGTAGCACTAGAATTGGGCCTGCGCTTGAAAAAGCTTACCAAGCTTTAGTTGGCGTTCCAGCTCATATCAAGCATGTTATTTTATTATCCGATGGATTAGACAATGATGGAATATTCGCAAGAGATCCAATTTTAAACCTTTGCCGCAAAATGGCAGAAGACCGCATCAGCATCACCACAATTGGAATTGGGAGCGATTTTGACCATCTTTTAATGCCAATGATCGCTCGCATGAGCCAAGGAGAATTTTACTTTGCCTCCAGCTCCCAAGATATTCCAGTCATGATGCTGCGGGATGTTGACCGGGTTTTAAAAATTGGCAAACGCATGCAGCCTCTTCCTGAATCAAGTCCTAAAAAAGAATTAGCTATTTCTTTGCCTCAAACACCAAAACAGGAGCAAAAACCTTCGGAAATGCAAAAATCAGCCATTGTCCAACGTGTTTCTGAGCATCCACTCTTAGCCATATTCCCAGAATTTCCGACAATCACTGCATACCATGCAACCAAGGCCACAGCGATGGGATATGTACAACTCGCCGTGGATGGAAAGCCACTCTTAGCTCATAAAACCCAGCATGGCACTGTGGTCGCATGGACTTCTAAGGCCCAGGCTTGGGAAGATTGGGAAAACTATGCACTGTTTTGGGCAAGAATTGTGCGATATTTTACCCCAGATATTTCACAAATCATCCTGGAAATCCATCCCCTGGCTTTGGACAAGGAATCAATCCCAATCCAAATTTGGGCAAGCGATTGGCAAGGCAATCCCATTGCCGAGGCCCGGCTTTGGAGCAATCGCGACCTAGTGCAAACCAAAGCTACGTCCTGGACTACACAAATTCCTATGCCCAAAGTCCAGGTCTGGGAAGATATCCATGTCAAACTCATGCAACAACACAAGACATTAGGCGAAGCAAGCAGTGCAGTGATTCGCCCATACGAACCTGAATTCCAGGATTTAGAAGTCCATGATTCTTTGCTGCATGCAATCGCCCAAACTACACAAGGAGGAATCTTGCCCCAAGATACGCAGAAACTATTTGACTTTCCCACAGAAATCCATGATCAATCATGGAGAGAAATTCCCTGGTTCATTGGAATTTTGCTATGCTTAGTACAATTGGCTTTATGCCGAATCAAGCAATGACAAATGCCTAAACAGAATAAGACAATTACTCAAATTTAGATTTTTGAGGCTTTATTGGAACGGTTCTCTTTTATAATACGCACTGCTTAGATGTTCGTACATAAATTGACATAAATGATTGGTAAATAGGAAACAAAAACTACGCATTGCAGATTGATAGTGATAAAAAATAAGTAGGTTTGGTAAAATTTCTTGCGTAAAATAGGTAAGATTTATGTCTCATCTTTCAATGGGCCTGATGTGTTGCATACCCACAACAAAACCCATTACAGCAATTTTGTCCCTATCCATACCATAACTATGCCTAGCAGAATGGTAAAGACCGCGCATCCCCACCAATTTTCAGCGTGGGGACCGAATGGACCAGTTTTTCCTCGCTTCCATGCTAAAGCCGTATCAACATTACATCCGATGATCAGTCCTGCGCAGACAATCAATAACAACCATTGCCACCACATCACTAATTCACCTCCTTACTACAAAAACGGTTGCTAACGAAGCGATCCGATTGGTTAGACAAGCCCGTGGATGCCGCAACACAAACAACCAAAAACTGATTGCATAATTCTTAGTCTTGAACACGATAAAAACACAGACTTTTGTCAAAAGACATATTATAAACACACTTTCCAAAACCATCAAGACCCAATGATATAGCAGTTTTTAGATGGAAAGTAAGCCAATGCAAGCTTAGATAAAACTGATTTACATGCTGCAAATCAAGCATGTAAGCCGATGAGGTAGTTTTTGGGGAATTCGATCTCTTTTCCAAAGAACAAAAGTCAGGCTCGATTCAGTGCAAAGCAATAACCTTCGCAGGAAAGAAAATAGCAAGCTTAGCAAGCCAGCCTTAGCAAAAGCCATGACCTTGCAAAACCATGACAGCTTTGCTGGCATTGCTTTTGCGGCTGGCGTTCGAGGCGGGATATGGGCCGCACGGCGCTTTGCAAAGTGAGGGAAGTTCTGAACGAAGTGAAGAACATTGACCGAACGACCTTTATAAACCTCATAAAATAAGGATTTCAGCGTTATAAAGCAAGCGGCTTGGTAAAAAATATATTGTATGCTATTATTTATCAGGGAATGGTTCTGTTGGAGGTGCCAAATTGCCTATATATCTGGCTACTCCTTTCGTAATTCTAACTTCATCTAAATAACCAGCAGATGTTGTACCGTAAAAAGTATGTGCACGCGCCATGAGCGATAATCCAAGATTGATCGGATAATCTCCTCCTTGCCATTTGATGCACATATCCACCGGCACAGCGATAAGCCGTGTCCGGTGGAAGAACTGGTGATGCCTTTCAACTGTCAACTGTTAGCGCTTGGCATTGGCTTTTATCTTTTCTGGTGCTCCTATTCTCTCCAGGCACTCCTGAAGCTGGGATCGTGCAGCCTCAATTGTCATTTGGTCTCCAATATTTTTTAAAAGATCGATAAAGGAATGCATGTAAGCATTGTAATCAACATGAGACAGCGTGGAGCTAATATATCTAGAATCTCCAAGCAGGGCTGACGAGAGCAACTTTTTGGACTCATCAGGTGAGGCTTTCACGACATCAATGCGCTTTTTTCGGTCAGAGGAAAGCCGCAATAATTTTTTATCTGAGGCAAGTGATAATCCAAGGGCGACCTTGGCATGACATGCCACACGATGTCCAGGCAAAGCTTCTATAACTTCACGGAGGACATTAATGCCTTGAGTGTGAAAGCGACTTCCATCAAAAGCCAACACCCTTCCTACACTGTGGCTAAAAAAGTCCTGGGCGATCCGTTCTTCTTCGAAGCCGGTAGGAGGTAAAATACGGATATTTAATGGTGCTGACACGATAATCATGTTGTCTACCTGCAGAGCACAATGTATTTTATAGTCTCCTGGTTCAGCCAAGTCAAAACCATTGGCACCTGCTGAAACAAATACACTTTCATAGAGTGATGCACCAGCATCAAGCACAACTGGCGTATTTTGATAAAGGGATCTTGAGTAAGGACGATATTCCCGTGGTGTGCCACCCTTTTTCTGGATTATTATGGTTGTGGAGCCTCGACCGAGGACTTTCTCATCAATAACCCGCGGGAATTTTGTAATGTTCTTTAGCTTCAATTCCAGCACAATACACTCAAGGAACTCATAAATGGAATCTGGTTGGTTGGTGCGCAGTGTAAGCTCCCAAGGCGCTTCGGGAATGATGGCCTGTTCGAAGCCATGGTCATGGAACCACTCTGCATTGCCCGGTTGAACAAAAGAATAGGGTGCATGACGAAGGAAAATCAATTCCATATCATCGAAGCGATACTCATGATCGTTAAAGTAAGCGGTCGAACCACCGGAGACCAAAAAAGGATAGTTCATCAATGAGCGTGACTCGGGATTATTGGTAATCGTTGTCCATGGGGAGCCATAGGGCGCTCCAATCTCTTTCTGCCATGAGTGAGCCAGGTTCATACAATGTCCGAGTTCGTGGCAAGCACACCAGAACCTCATCCGCTGGACAAAAGCTGCGGCATTAGGATCGCCAACAGGCTCATCAGCAATGAAAGAGTTCACGAAAATAGCGCATCCTTGCCGGGTAGGCGCTTCGTCACTATCGAACATAATGCCGCCTAGCTCTTTACCGCTGTTACTCAGGGATGCGAAGAAGACCCATGCTGCCCATTTGGCGCTCCCTGCATATTGGCTAAAGTATGTCTCCATAGCATCGTGCATCTCGTCAGAAGACCATCGAGCATCTGCTCCTGCCACTGATATTGGAACAGACCCGCTCTCAGATGAGTCAGTGACAGAGAACCCGGCCCGGTTGTATACTTTGGCGATTGTAAGTGTCTCCATAGCGAGTGAAGCAGGGTGATTAGGATGCGTACTAGTTTCGAAACTTATGTAGGATGCCGCATCCGAGGCAAAGTCATATTCAAGTTTTAGCGGATGAAAGGTATCTGAAACATAGTCAAAGATGAGAGGTTCGCCTACTTTGCTAAGAGCACTCAACATAACACTCGGCTTGGATACAAGGGGGCCGGCAGTCACTTTCAACTTGATTAGCTGCCCCATCAGGACAGGTGCGCTTGCATACCATATCTTTCCCTGGTAAGTGAAATGGTCTTTGGTTAAAAGGGAAGCAATGATGTGTGTTGGCTTACTAAGCGGCTGCACCAGGGTGACACTGACGGTCATTTGGGGATACCAGCCGTCCACATCAAGACGGAGCTCGCCAGCCAAACGATTCAATGGGAGGCCGATTGCAGGTTTCACACGTAGCTTATAGGTCCCGCTTGTCTTAGGTGTAATGGGATGTGGAAGGTCGGCGGGAATCTTTTCTTTGCCCTCTTGCTGCTGATTCTTTGGTATCATAATGAATGTTACTCCTTCATTAACTAGACGTTTGGTTTACCTCAACGCTCAAAGCTAACTTATTCGAAGTATGCAGATAGGCAAGACTTATGAATTGATCTCAACCATTTTACTCGTTTTCATCCTGAGTATAGGCATAACAGAATGATACAAAAATTACTAGAAAAACATAGCACTTTCTTGAATCTTTAAAGCATCCCTTCCTGGCTGCTATGAAAACGAATCGTTTTCATAGCTTTAGGTATTCTTCACGGGTTTCTTTATTAATGCAATAGGCTTCCACTACTCCGCAAATAATTACCTGTGTAAATAAGCTGTATTCGCTGGTGTACCCGCGTTGTTGAAGATAAACTGGGGACATCAGAGGCAGGTCGCTATCCTAATTTTTGAGTATGGCGCTGGAGGAATTTTTTGCTATAACGTAAGTTGCTAACTGTTTGCTATAGCGTAAGTTGCTAAACAGAAAAATCAAAGCGCTTTTTAGTGGTATGGTGGGTATAGAATTTTTTTTAATCAAGGCACTTTATTTTATTTTTTTGATCAACGGCGCTTTTTATTATGGGCCTTTTGATCAACGGCACTTTATTTTGTTTGGAACGGATTTGTACCATAATATGATAGAAACGTATTTTATCCTGTCAAGCTTTTTTAAAAT
>JAKLHB010000489.1 GCA_022710345.1 Planctomycetota bacterium | reverse complement strand
TAAAGCACTTGCATTATACATTTTTATTGCAAGGGTTGTAAAACTTGCTTTCTGTGTTACTACAGAAACCTCTGATTGTAGAGGCTAAAAATTTTATAAAATGCGCAGCAATTTTAATGATCGGACGTAGTGACAACCAGCCCATACACGCGCATAATAGATGTTAGTCATGGAAAGCTCTCGCCCCATGCTAACCCAAACCGTACGGGCCACTTTCGCGGCATACGGCTTTCCAATACTCACCTGGTGTGAATTCCCATTCACTTCTGAGGCTGTTATTCACTTCTGAGGCTGCTGTTAGAGACTACATCGGCGCACAAGGCAATGTGTTATATCATATCTTCAAAACTTAGCTTTCAATAGCAAATTGGGTTTTGATTAGAATAGTGTTTCGCGCACGACTTCCTCAATGGTTGTGATGCCATCAAAAATCGAAAGCAATCCGCTTTCGCGCAGAGTGCGCATTCCTTGTTCGCGAGCAAGTTCGCGTACTTGGCCTGTTGAGCCATGTTCTAGGATAAGCTGACGTATCTCATCGGTGCAAGTCATGATTTCAAAAAGTGCAGTACGGCCACGATAACCAGTTTTATTGCAGTTATTGCAGCCTTTCCCGTAGGCAAATCGCTTGCCGCCTAAATCTTCAGGTTGCAACCCTAATTCCAAAACTTCCTCAAGCTGTGGGCTATATTCAACCTTGCAGTTGTGGCAAATCCTGCGTACCAAACGTTGAGCAACAATGCCTTCCAAAGAAGCAGCAATTAAGAACGGTTCGATTCCCATATCAATCAAACGAGCAATAGAGCCTGCAGCATCATTGGTATGCAAGGTAGAAAATACTAAGTGGCCTGTGAGGGCTGCTTCTACAGCAATACCGGCTGTTTCTTTATCACGAATTTCGCCAACCAAAATTTTATTAGGGTCTTGGCGCAAGATACTACGCAATGCAGCAGCGTATGTGAGGCCGACATCTTCATTGACTTGGCATTGCATAATGCCCTGGATATCATATTCGACAGGGTCTTCTGTTGTGATGATCTTCATATCAATGGTGTTGACTGCATTGAGTGCGGAATATAGTGTAGTAGTTTTTCCAGAGCCTGTAGGACCTGTAACAAGGAGAATGCCATTGGGCTTGACAATGAATCTGCGTACCATTTCTAGGTCTCGTTCGCGTAGCCCAATGCTTTCTAGGTCCAAGTTCACCACAGTACGGTCCAAGATACGCATCACGCAGCTTTCGCCAAACATGGTGGGGAGGGTTGAAACGCGTAGGTCAACAGATCTACCACCAATCGTTAATTCGATACGGCCGTCTTGGGGTAGGCGTGTTTCTGCAATATCCAATTCGCTCATAACCTTGATACGAGAAATTAAGGCCATAGCTAAGTGTGGTGGCGGCGGCATCATTTCATAGAGCACACCATCAACTCGGTAGCGAATCTTGAAATCTCGCTCAAAAGGTTCAAAATGAATGTCAGAACCTTTGTCTTTGATAGCTTGCATCAAAATTAAGTTAAGCAGTTTAATCACAGGCGGTGAAGCAGCCATTTTGTTTAAGTCATCCAAATCAAACCCTTCTTCTTTTTCAACTACTTCAGCGATTTCTTTATTTTCTGACAAATCTGTGATCAAGCTGTCAATGGTTTCTTCACTGGAATCAGGATAATACTTTTCAATGGCTCGCTGGATTTGCTCTTCGTTGGAAACTGCGCCTTGAATTTCACAATGCAGCATCAACCGAAGGTCATCTAGCACTTGAATATTCATTGGATCAGCCATTGCAATGGTTAAAATATCGTTTTTAAAACTTACCGGGATGACACGATAAATTTTAGCCATTGTAGGAGCAACTTTTTGGATGATTTCAAGCTGAATTTCTAATTCGTCCAGATTGATCGTCTCCATCCCAAATTGCTCGCCTAAGGCACAGAGAACTTCTTCTTCTGTGATCCATCCCATTTCCACAAAAATTTTGCCAATGGCACCGCCTTTTTCACGTTGCATGGCTAATGCCTGGCGAATTTGTGATTCATCAATGAGATTTTTATCTTTTAAAATTTGGCCAATCAAACGATGCGGACGATCTGTATCCATAATTCATTGCAGATATACCATGTTACATAGGAATGAAAGCTATGCAGTGTAGAAAAATCCTAATTCTAACGGATTTTTTGGGAGCCACTATATTATAATCAGGAAAAAGCTTGTTAGCTAACTCAGCTTTCATCTCCTCTGGAATATCGCTCTGCTCTCCAAATTGTTGAAAAATGTTGAAATGAATCTTCAAAATGATTGACTAACTAATCAGCCAACTAAATTGATTGACATAAAACAATGTAGTATATTCGAAAAATAGCCTGCATTTCGCAGTTCTTTGAAAAACGTTGCTTATGCAACGCAGTCATGCAACTGTAGCCATGAGCGTGAGCGACATACAAACTATTCGATAGAGAAAATGTTTTCCCTCGTGCAAAGGCTCTGCATCAAAATGCCTGGTTTGCATGGTTGAGTTACATCGTTTGTTTCCTTACAAATCGCTCACGATGACGTTCACGGCTATGCTAATGTTTACGATGGATCATACCATGAGATGTAAAGAAACTTAGTTGACAGACCACTAAATTACCAGACGTTTCCGTAACTAGCCAGAAACAAGATAATATGAGAATAAGCTAAAATTTCAAAATGCAAGTGTTTTGTTTTGAAGATAATAGAGAAATTTCGCATGTGAAAATCGTCAAGAAATGCTAG
>JAKLHB010000488.1 GCA_022710345.1 Planctomycetota bacterium | reverse complement strand
CTTTTCATCGTGAAAAAATGATGAATAATGAGTGCTTATGGATGAATTATTTGGCATAGTGGACGCCTGTTTGAGCTGTTTTAACGATAGTGATCAGGATTCGGACCAATTTATCTGATTCCCGCATGATCTTTTGCAGTTGATTTTGGGTACTATCTCTGTCTCGAACAGCAAGCGCAGCCAATAGAGCGTTTCGCGCGATTCTTTTCAGGCAGGGGACATTTTTACGGTGAAATCGGCTTTGCTTTGCCCGGCCTGCGCCTCCTCAATACTTGCTCCACTGGAAGTACCCGCTCGCAGTAATTGGTTTGACAGCGTATAGCAAACTTTACCCTGCTTTTCAAAAACCCGGCAAAGATTGACAATCCTCACCGTAAACCGAAAGCTCCTCTCTGTGATATCCACTTTTCCATTCATAATTTACCCCTCATAATTCATCATTCATAATTCTCAATATCTTTTTCAAGCTCTTTGAAGTTTTCTTCATGTTCCAGCTGTCCCTGTGTCTCTTTATATTTTTCAAACTCTTGAGCCGACTTATCCAACGCCAGTTGATGGCTGATCTTTCCCGCGTGGGTGAGCAACTCGCGTCCATTGAGTCGAATGATGGCATCCAGGCGCTGAATCCAATCTTTCATATACATGGGTGTATGTTGTTGCGCCATGGTCTCGGCAAAAGCGAGATACTGCTCCACCAGGAGGCCGAGCAGTTTTATTTCATCCTCCTTGAGATAATTTTTAGCGATGGTCACATCTTCTTTTCTGACCGCTACGCCCTTTTTGTCAAAGGATTGCATGCCCATCAGGGGCAAAGCCGAGTCGGCGCGGCGATACACCAGTTCCGCCGCGGTCTGCTCGCTGATGGCCCACAGCAGCTTGTTCTGCACAATCTTGAAGAATTCGATGGTTTTCTCGTCTTTAGGATCATAATCGATGCTGGTGGCATAGATATCCTTGATTTTCTGATAAAAAAACCGTTCCGACAGTCGGATGGCCCGAATGCGCTCCTGCAATTCCGCAAAATAGTTCATAGACTGGCCGCTCTTAAAGCGATCATCGTTCAGACTAAACCCCTTGACGAGATACTCTTTCAGCCGTTGCGTCGCCCAGATGCGGAATTTTACGCCCTGCATTGAATTAACGCGATAACCGACTGAAATGATGACATCCAGGTTATAATACTGGACATCATAGTTTTTACCGTCAGCAGCAGTTGTCCGGAAATTCCGGACAACTGAATATTCCTCCAACTCACTATCTCTAAAGATATTGCGAATATGCTCTGACACGGTCTTTTTGCTTTTTCCAAACAATTGCGCCATATCCGTTTGAGTGAGCCAGACCGTTTCGTCCTCCAGCCGGACATCGATTTTAATGCGGCCGTCGGAGGCTTCATAGATGACAAGTTCGGATGCGCTCATAAAAACCTTTAAAAATGATTAATGATGATTGATGAATGATGAATTATTTAAGCATGAACATTGCTGAAGTATGCAGAGTAAAAGGTACCTTGGAGAATTTCGGCTACGGGGTGCGCTTATTCAATCAATTTGATCTAGATTCCATCTTTCCCATATCGGTCCACTATTTCAGACTTTATCCGCCATTCTCCTGCTAGCAACTTTTGCATCAGCCCGCGCTTTTGGAGTTTGTATTTTTCAAGCAACTTTATAAGCAGATTGATTTCTTTTTGAATAACGGATAAATTATCAGCGATCTCTTTTTGCTCATCCAATTTTGGCAAGGGTACTTCGATTTTTGAGAATTCAATCCAGCGAAGGCTACCACGACGATCAACAGATGAGCTTGTATTGATCTGAAAAATATGCTGAAAAATATTCGTTTTAAAAAGTCTGTATAAATATTGCGAATATACCTTTTGTTCATCAACTTTAAAAACAATATAAATTGGACTAACGATGCCTTCTTCACAATGTTCAAGAAGGCCAATAGAGCCTTCCTCAATATGATTCGACGGGAAGCCAAATTGACCTTTTTTTATTACTTTATAGTTGGATGTATCGCTGCTGAAAACTTGCTTCCCGAAATAATCCAACGAGTTTACAAAGCCATCATATTTTGAGCAAGACAAAACCCGCTCGTTTGAATTTGCATTTCGTAATGAAACTTCTTTAGCAATGGAGTTAATTTTTACCAATTGCCAGTCTATAGGATGTCGAAAGAATTGCCCATGTACCAGTTTAGTTTCTCGATGGCGCACTCTCCTATGTCCAAACAGCATCCAATTTGAATCCAGCCGCAATTGCTTTTCTTTCGCCCAAATCAGTCTCTCAGTTTTCTCGATGGCCGAATCCCAGGTGGATAACAAATCAGCAATGGCTTTTTGCTCGGGAAGCGGGGGAAGAAGGACCTGAAAAGCTACAACATCTGCACGGGTAATATTGGGATCTTTTCGACTACTTGCCGCATATTGTTTCCATCTATTTCTATTATGATTAAGATACTGAAGAAGATATTCCGGCTGACAGATATTTTTATTAACGACTATTGCAGAAATAGCTTGGTTTACTGCTGCTGCATCGATAAGAAGCCCTGTGCGGCCAATTTGATTAAAGCCGCCATACATGGCTACCAAGACTGCATCTTTTGGGAAAGGCCTGCATGTACTCGCAGCTAAGGAAGTAATTTTTTCATCAGTTGTAATAATTGGTCCATTTGTCAAATCCATGGTTTTTACCCAAGGTACGTTTCCTCCGCTAAAAAACTCCTTGTACTTTGAACGGAGCGGTGTACT
>JAKLHB010000487.1 GCA_022710345.1 Planctomycetota bacterium | reverse complement strand
CACCAAACACAGTTCTCGATAAATCCATGTCCCAATCACTGTCATTGAACTCTTGATTGGCCCATACTGTCAGCCAATCCCAGGGTTTTGCTTCTAGCCCTAAGATTGTCCGAGAAATATCAGGATCGCTCAAAGAATCAATCATAAACCCATTGGTAAGGGCAGTAAAATCTTCGCGTGCATTGGCACCAACTTTGGTAAAGATGCCTTGGGGAGCAGGCTTATTTTCAAGGATTCGGTCTATTGGAAAAACCTGGTGTCTTTCTGCCCGAAATGCAAGATATTCATTAACATCCCATTTGAACCCAGCCGACACAGTATGCACACGGCTTCTATCACCATCCCGTTTTTGTTGGGCAAATTCATACCCAACCATTTTGGTGAATTCATCTACTTTTTGAATCAAACGAACGCCAATTCTTTGGATTTCCTGATCTTTGATTTCTCCATGGAGTGCATGAGCTTGAATCTCAAATTCTTTATTGGCCTTGATCTTAAATTCAGCGTAGGCTTTTTCTGAGCCTTCTGTTACGCCTGACATGGAAGGATTGCGATAGTCTTGATCAATTTTATGATAGCCAGCCTGGCCTTGCACAGTTTCCGTATCCACTTTTGCTTCTATGGCATACGCATCGCCGGTGAGCTTTTTATTGGTTTGTGGGTCAAAGGTACTTGATTCAGCCAATTCACCTCGAATCGCGACTTTTTCCATAGGTCGGACTTCGGCATGTACGCCGCGCAATTCTGTATGGCCTTTACTCTGGCCTTCATAAATATATGTGCCGCCAACTTTGACTTTTTCATCCAAAAATTTCACATCCACACGTGCACCCGCAACGTATTCTTTCGATGCACTAGCAGTTGTTTCATAAGCTGCAACAATGTAGATGGGGTTGCCATTGGGATCATTGCGTGAAATCGGGGTATCAAACAATAGCCAACCTTTTTTGAAATCAGCATCATAGTCAGCATAAAGCTCTTTGGGAATGCGCTCGATCACTATATCAGGATTGCGTCGGCTTCGGATTTCAATCACAACTTGGAGGCTATTTTCAATAATATTCCCTTGAGAAAGGAAATAATAGCCAGAGATCCCTTGCCCGCGGATTTCATCCTTGACCATGACTTGTTCTGTGCGGCTTCCAAAAACTTTGACATCTAAGTAATCGCTCTTGTATTCGCCTTTGATGCCGCGTAAGACACGGGTGTATGGGGTCACAATGCCATCTATGTCTGTTTTGTAATCGCCATACATGATGTAATTGCGATCTTGTTCCAATTTAACATAAACCCGGCTTTTGCTAGGCACATCAAAGCCTTTTTCAGAGCTATCACCATACACTGGGTAATATTTATCAGGGTCAATTTTACGCTCCAAAACATCAACCTCTTCATTGGTATTGGCACTATCATAATGGGCTGTGAGCAGGAATTTTCCAAGAATACGGCCTTGCATAAAGAATGCAACCCGGCTATCCAGGAACAGGCCATCATCTTTATCACTGCTTTTGAAATTTTCTATGCCAAGCGTGGCTTCGCCAATGCCTATGATGATCCAATCCCGTAGATATGGCATGTAGCTAAATTTCATTTCATGCTCTAAATCTGCGACCTTGACCAAAATTTTGACATCCTTGGTTTGGGTTGAGCTTTCGAGCATACATTCTGCCTTGCCTTCTTGCACAGGCACTTGATAGCCAATTTGCTCAGGATTGGCATCCGGTGTGATGATATTGGTGCCTTGAATATCCAGTGTGATGAATTTAGGCCCAACCGCAGTCCTGCCTTCTTCATCTTGCAGTTCAACCAAAATGCGTGGTTCAGTACGGCCATCAGCCGGTACCTGGTTCGGCAATATTTGGGTGATGATTTTTTTAGCAGGCCGGCTTCTGAATACAATAATGCTGTCTTCTTGCTCGACCTTGCCTTGTGGATGGATCGAAGATAGTGTGATCGTATTTTGCCCCAGGTTCAATGGCACGCCTACATATTCAAAGAGCTTTGTTTTTTCCTGAGTATGAAAAGACCGTAAACCAATGATACTTTCTGAGATTAGGATGCCATTGGCCTTGAGTTCAATCCGATTCTGAAGTGGCACTTTAATTTGGACTTTGATGCTATTGAGTTCTGTCACTGCATTGGGTTCTGGGCTAAGGATGCCCAATGTTTTTGTAGGTTGCACAGGTGCGACTGTTGATGTTTTGGGTGTAACAGGCTCTATGGCTGTCCCATTGTCCCATAGAAGATTCAAAGATTGTTTGCTTAAATTTAACCTTTTTTGGATAAACTCAACAATGGCCCAGAGTTTGGGAATCAATTTTTGTTTGAGTGCCTGGGCTTTTTTGATTTCATCATCACTTTGATCTTTTGGCTTAGGCTCGCGCACCTGGATGGTGAGTTGCATGGTGCCTTGCAAGGCCAATTGATCCAATGCATATTGGAGGCTAATCTTATCTACCAATGAAATGCGATCATCATGAAATGGCAATAGGAATATGCGAGACCAAGATTTAGTTAACGTGCCGCCTTCCACAATGGTCGTTCCTGGGGCAGCAGTGACACCACAATTCAGTTGCATCCAGCAAGGTAAATAAGTGTCTTCTTTAAATTCGAGAATAAAATCGCTGCGCCAAGGTCCTGGGAAACGCATATCTGCGAAATGGGTTCTGCCATTGTATGCATGATGCCGTCCAAATTCTTTGACCTCCATTTGCGGTGGCAAACTAATCGAGTCTAATCCAACAACATGAACTCCAAGACGGA
>JAKLHB010000486.1 GCA_022710345.1 Planctomycetota bacterium | reverse complement strand
AACAAAACACTTGCATTTCGAAATTTTGATCTCATTCACGTGCCATCCTATTTTTGGCTGGTTACGGAAACGTCTGTTTATCTAAAGACTGTAGAAAAACAAAGCAATTTTTGGCCAAGATTGGTTTTGTAAAAAAAACAAGCGCATTTTGGTGATGCGCTTGTTTTCTTATATTTGTCATCAGACTATGCTGTGTATCTTTTTCCAAGAAGAGCAGCAACAGCCAATAAGCATAAGACAAGAGTCTGCGGTTCTGGCACAGGTGTGACTGCACTACCTAAGAAATCTGAAAAATTGCGTACCATTGCGCTGGCATTTGCATTAGAGAACATGTCAATATCAAATCCAATCAACATCTTCCCACTAGGGCTACCCGATAAGCTGCCAGCATCCCAGCCAAGGATACTGCCTTTGCCTGCAGCAGTATCTTTGGTGACAAAGAAGCCTGTTCCAGCAGAAGTGGTGCTTCGCCCAGAGTTAATCGAAATAGAGCTTAGACCATTCGCTGTAAATCGGCTATCTACAACGGTTTGCGTAGTAGCATAATCTGCAGAAAGGCTTAATGTTCCACCATTCACAAGACTGACAAAAGAAACCAAAGTAGTGTTGCGATGATCAAATCCAGAGTGCTCACCGCTTAAGTATAGACGACCACCTTGTTCTAGGTAAGTCTTGTAGGCTGTATTTTCAGCGCTGGTGAGCGCGCTGTTGTAGCGAAGATCCCAAACTTGGTTATAACTACCATAGTTGGTCAGTACACCACCTACTGTAACTGTATAACCTAAGCTTGTTAATAAAGAAACAGCATTTACAGAAGAACCATGCCCATCATGCAGGACATAAATTGTCGCTGCAAAGCTAGGCATCAATGTCATACAAGAAATGGCAAGAAGGATTAAGATTTTTTTCATAGTTATTCTCCTCTGTAGCTAACTAATTTAGCTACAATTATTTAATTTGATTTAATTTAAAAGCTTGCTTGAAAACTAAATGGAGCATTGATATATTACGATATATTTTTGAAACGTGCAACTGCTGGCTCGTAAAATTTGCTAAATTTAAAAAAAATTTGCTAAACATGGCTGCAAAAGCTATGATTTAATATATTTAATCTTGATAGAAAGTGGATTTTGGGAAATTTTAACTTGTTGTGCTAGAATATACTAAAAAAATATCCTTAATCTGTATCAATCAAAAAAAATAAAAATTCGCTCGGAAATAAAAGTTCTCTTTGATAGAATGCTACGTTTTCCTGTGTCCCGTCAGGACACGATAAGACTCGACATAACCTGGGGTTAGAAACCGGTTAGAAACCCCAGGCTTTATTCCCAAACCGCTTCGCGGCAAAAAACTTTGCTGCATATCTTATCGAGAGAGATAAATCGCGTGAAAGCACAAAGTTCAAATTGGGAAGCGGCAAAAAACTTTGCTGCATATCTTATCGAGAGTTCTAAGAAAGGATTCTTATGCGTTTTCAACAGTTCATATTTTTATTATTTTTCCTGCCATGTATCGCTGTGTCAGCACCTACGGTAATCAATTTTTCACAAGTAGATGCTTACACAGGTACAGATACTTTGGTTTCTCGTGTCGGAATTGCTAATTTTAGCAGCAGCCTCTACTCACATCCTGATGGATTTCAGGATTATGGAGGCGGTGTTTATAACTGGTACGGCGAAAGGCGTGAATATATAACGTTTAGTCAGTCCGTCCAACTGATTAGTTTGGTTGTGCGGCAACTTTCTGAATTTGGCAATCTGCCGTTACCCAGCAGTATGATTTTTGAGATGTACGACAGCAGTAATGCCCTTATTGCAACCAAAACAGTCGCAGTGGGCACTACATTGCAAACTGTAACTTTTTCTCAAAATAATGTGGCGAAGTTGCTTTTCGATTTCACTGGCGGTGGAGCAGCGTATGACGATGTCCGAACCCATGGCTGGTATTTTTTAGATGATATCACATTGGATACAGTTGCTGTTCCAGAGCCTAATGTATGGATTTTATTGCTGGCAGGCATGTTATTGGTTTCCAAATTTTTTAGAAAATAGCTTCAAACCAAAGCGGCAGGCATTGAGTCTGCCGTTTTGGCTTTTTCAATATTTTAAAAATAAAAAGCAAAAGGAACTCAAAAATGCAATACAAACAAATACCCTACGATAACAAAAACTGGGAAATTTATGAAGTTGTGCGAACAAAAGGCGAGCGTTATTTTGGTTTTGGAATAAGCATTTGTGGCATGGCCTTATTTTTTTTACCACTCTTCATTGAATCTGGTGGCCTGCTGGCTTGGCTATGCTTTGGTTCGTTCGGATTAGCCATGATCGCATTTGCGGTCTATATCATTTATGGCCGCCATACGTATATTTTTGATCATGAAGATGGCGTTTTTGTGAAAAAAATAGACGTAGGAAAAAAAATTACCCATAGTGACATGTATATCCTCAAAGACTATGATAAAATGATCATTGTCAAGGATGATACTGGTGAAGATACAAAGTACGAGCTATTTTTCGAAGGCCCGAATGGGAGAAAGTTAGTTTCTTCTTGTGTAGTCCATAGTAGTGCCTTAGAGTTAGGACATTTTATTGCAGAGAAAATAGGTTTTCCGTTAGATGACCAAGTCAAAGAGAGCCGCAAGAAAGCCAAAAGCTGAGAAGTAAAATTAGATTGCCAAAACAAGAGAAAATTGTTATTCTATTGATAAAAAACGACCTGCTTATCAGTTTTTTTAGGGAATTCCACACAATTATACACCATTTTTACAAGGAAACACACTATGTCTG
>JAKLHB010000485.1 GCA_022710345.1 Planctomycetota bacterium | reverse complement strand
ACCCCAGGCTTTATTCCCAAACCGCTTCGCGGCAAAAAACTTTGCTACAGTGCAATCTTATACGAGAGTTCTCGTAACATGACGTAGGCTGCAGTGGGCTGCAGTGGCAGGCGTGTGTTATGCATAACAGGCTTTAAGAGTTTTGATATTCTGGATGGAGTGACTTTTGAAATTGACGTGGCAGGCGTGTGTTATGCATAACAGGCTTTAAGAGCCTCGAATATTGTCTTCGCTTGTGTCTTGAAGAGGGTCTCCTTTTCTCATAATGCGGCTATCTTGTGTCATTTGTATTTCTTTAGGTGGCGTTTCTTGTATGATTGGATTTGGCTGTGGAATTGGAGTTTCTTTGGATGTCTCTTGTTTGGTGAACAAAAGGAACAGCAAGGGGACTACAATCATGGTAAATGTGGCTGATACAGCAATGCCGCCCAAAGATGAAATTCCAATGCCAGTGCACAGTTCACTGCCCAAGCCTTGGGATGTTGCTAGGGGCAACATGCCTAAAACAGCGGCTAATGTGACCATCAACAATGCTCTAAATTCAATCTTCACTGCATTTAGCATGGCTGTTCTTGGATGTTGGCCTTGAGATTTTAGGTTATGCTGGCGATCGAGGAGTAAGATAGCATTGTTGACCACAATGCCTACGAGCATGATCCCGCCTAACAAAACAAAAATGGTCATTGTTTCATGGGTTAAATATAAGCTCCAGAGCATGCCAATTAAGCCCAAAGGAATGGTGGTTAAAATTAAAAATGGCTTTGTAAAAGATTCCAAAATGGCTGCTAAAGCCAGGTATGTCATCAAAATAGCCAATATCCCGGCTTCCAAGAATTCAGCAACTGCTTCGGCCATATACTCAAAGGTTCCTCTAAAATTATAGTTATATCCGGGTGGTAGCATGGCTTGCTGTTCGATTTCTCGGATGATGCTCTCTACGGCGGTTCCTAACGGGAAATCAGGACGAAGATGGGACAACACTTTAGCAATGCGTTGCTTATCGCTACGAATGATTTGCACAGGTGCTTTGCGTTCTTTCCAATAGGCATAACTTTCCAAGATCATAGAGTGTTGGGCATCCAAGGGGATTTGAAATTGCTGCACTTGCTTTTTTTCCGGTTCTTCCTGTAACTTGACACGAATATCATAAGTTCTGACACCACTTTTGAACAAGCCTGCTTTAACGCCTTCGAGATTGGCTCGTATCATCATGCCAATGCTGGTTGTGCTGGATTGGATATCCGAGAGTATAGTCCGCTGTGGGAAAATACGCATTTCTGGTTTTCCAGCTCTTACTGTTGTGTCTGGACTGAGGAATCCATCCATTTCTTCAAGAAGCTTTTGAGTGCTCAAAGCAATGCGATTGATTTCCTCTAAATCCTCGCCAGCAATTTCCATTTGGATAGGGATTTCTTCTCCACCAACAATATCTGGGATGCTTGCTGTGACAATGCAATCAGGGTAAAATTCCATTTCTTTGCGAATTTGACCGAGTAAATCATGGATGGTGAGGCTGCGTTTTGTCTTTTCACAAAACTTCAGTGTGAGCTGGGCTAAATAGACTGCTTCTGAAGTTTGTCCTAGCATTGCTTCCATCTTTCCAACGCTGCTAAAGCAGTGTTCCAAGAATGGAAGTTTCATCAATTTGGCTTCCACTTGTTTGACACGAGCGATTGTTTCATTGAGGTGCAGGTAGGTAGGATACTCTAGTTTGACATAGAGTTCCCCGCGGTCTGTGCTGGAAACAAAGGAAAAACCAATTTCTTTAGCCAGGCCAAGAGCATTGATGAAGATTCCCACAATGATGGCAAGTACAACCAACGATACTATTTTGTATTTGGCGATCTTTGCGAGAATTGCGCCATAAATATTGGCAAGCCATTGCAAAATCGTGTTCCAAACCTTGCCTAAAATAGCAAGAAGAGAGCGATCATTCTCTTTTTTACGTAGCAAAGCAGCGCACAAGATCGGTGTGATAGTGAATGAAACAAAGATAGAAACTGCATTCACAGTGAGTGTTGTCCATGCAAATGGCTTAAAAAATAAGCCGACTAAACTGCCCATCATAGCGATAGGAAACAGGACTACGATATTTGTACCAGCGCTAGCGATCACAGCCACGGCTACTTCAGCAGTGCCATCTCTAGCCGCTAGCCAAGAATTTTTCCCCTGGTGAAGGTGTGTTTCTATATTTTCGAGCACCACAATCGAGTTTGTCACCAACACGCCTACTGAAAGGCCCAATGCTAACAGCGTTGGGTTGTTCAGCGTATACCCAACCATTTGCATGATCAACAGGGTGATGATGATTGTCAAAGGCATGGTAATGGCAACGACAAAAGTGGTCCTGATGCTATACAAAAAGAAGAATAGAATTGCAGCGGTAAGTAAAATACCTTGCCAAATGCTTTGGCTTGTGCTATCTACTGAGGCCTGGATAAAGTCTCCATCGTCTGTCACCCAAATCAAATCCATGCCGCCAGGCAAAGCAACACGAATTTTTTCAATTGCTTTTTTGATTTCTTCAACAACTTTTACTGCATTGGCATCTGCTTTTTTTACAATCCGAATTCCAATGCATGGTTTGCTATCAATAAACGCGGCTTGGCGACGCTCTTCAGTTGCCATGACCACTGTGCCTAAATCTTGAATATATCGTCGTGCGCCATCTTTGCCAACAATCTGCAAGGTTCCAATATCTCTCACAGATGAATATTCTGCATCAAAGCGTACAGAATATTCTGATATTTTTTCTTTGATCCGGCCTGCAGGGATAGAGGCAATTCCTTCTGAAATGGCTTGTGCAACATTGA
>JAKLHB010000484.1 GCA_022710345.1 Planctomycetota bacterium | reverse complement strand
GCTGTGGAAGTCAAAGACCAAAAGAAAAAAGTCACCATGTCCCAAGCCCAACATTTCATCCAGGCCCTGCAGGCCTTGCAACGCGCTTATGGCCTGACTCACTTGTATGCCGCATTCGTTGCATCGTCTGGATTTCAGCCCAACGTACAAGATGAGCTTGAGAGGCACAATATTCGGACGAATGAATAAACAACGCAGGAATAAATCCATGTATAAAAAAACACCACTGTCACGTCCGATCCAAAGATCGGCCTACTAGCCGCAGTGGTGTTCGGTCTATTTGTACGATTGCTTGACGCAGGGTCTAGCCATCTATTTGTTTATAAACAAAACCAAGTAGTTTGTATCTATCCATAAGATGGATGAATCCATCCGAAAAATCGTAACATATTGATAAAAAAAGGTTATAGCAAATCGAACAAAAATATTTTAGCGTAACATTACGCTAACAATGTGGATTTTCGGAAATTCTAACTTGTTGTGCTAGAATATACTAAAAAAATATCCTTAAGCTGTATCAATCAAAAAAAATTCGCTCGGAAATAAAAGTTCTCTTTGATAGAATGCCAGGTTTTCCGGTGTCCCTTCAGGACACGATAAGAGTCGACATAGCCTGGGGTTAGAAACCCCAGGCTTTATTCCCAAACCGCTTCGCGGCAAAAAACTTTGCTGCAGTGCAATCTTATACGAAAGTTCTCTCCAGCATGAGTAAACCAACCTGGGCACAGTATATCAATTTTTATATTGAATTCAATCGGGAAGCGTAGTAATGCTGGCCTTCTTCAATATCTGCAGAGTTTATTCGAAAAAACTAAAAAACCTGCATCAATAAAAATAGACATAAATTTCTAAAAAGAATCGAAAGGGCATAATATGCTTAAAGGCTTTATATATTTTTTTTTCTTATGTATTTTTTGCATAAATAGTTGTAACGATACTTCTCAACAAGAAGTCAAAAAACAGACTGACAAAGAACCAACAAATTTTGTAAAAATTATAGATGCAACTGGTAAAGAAGTTCAAATTTTAAAAAAACCAGAACGAATCATTGTTACAGGTACGCCGTTGTATACAGAAATATTGATTGATATTGGAGCACGAAATAGAATAATCGCAGTGACAGAGTCACCCAATAATCCACCAGAAGTACAAAATATTCTTAAAGTTGGCTCGCCATTGCAACCTAATTTAGAAATGGTGATCAAACTGAAACCAGACTTAGTGTTCGGAGCTTTTGGTGAAGTACGAGAAAAACTAGAAAACGCTGGCATACCTGTCATCCTAGCCGGCAAAGCTCCTTATGATCTTATTGACAGCATAGAAGAAATATATAGCACAATTAGAACCATAGGGTTCATTGTAGGAAATACAGAAGAAGCTGAAAAAGTAATTAGCGAAAGCACAAAAGAAATTCTAAAAATAGAAAAATTGATAGCAGCATCCCCTAGTGTAACCGTAGCAGTACTTTATATTTTAGAAAATCAGCCTCCTTACGTACAAGGCAAAGGAACATTACCCGATAGTTTGCTAAAACGTGCAAAAGGCCTGAATAGTTTCTCAGATATTGATGGTTCTCAGCAAATAAGTTTAGAAGCGCTTATTAAGAGAGATCCAGAGGTAATTATTACAGATCCATCACAGGCTCAATTTATTGCTGAAAATAGTAAGCTGAGGGTATTAAAAGCCGTTCAAGGAAATAAAGTTTTCGGTATCCAAGCTACACAGTGGGTTTCGTCAAGAGTGCATGTAACTTTTCAATCGCTAGCAAAATACCTACATCCCAATGTAGATTACAATAAGTAATGAGATGGTATCAAACTAGTCTATCAAACTAGTCTATCCAAGAGCGCTCTTAGCTTCTCACTAGTAGGAGGACACCCAGCCACCCAATGGCCTAAATGGGCATATTTTTTATTGCAATTTCCTACAAAAATCAGCGTTTTCTGGTGGGCAATGTCCATGGGTTTTACGTTGGTTCCGATGTAAAACTGCCAATCTTCTCGAACGGCGGCATTATTTTCCAAGGCCATGAACACAGAAGCAAGGCAACTACAACAAGCTTTATGTGGATAAATTCCACACGGAAAGCGAGTGCGATAATCTATTGCCTCAAAATCCTCCTGGTCCATTGGATGGTTGAGCTGCACCAGTTCATAACTGGCAGCGAGCTGGTGATATTCTCGGTACAATTTCAGATACTCAATTTCATCTGGTTGATATCCCAGGACATTGGCGGCATAGCAATCCAAAGAATAAATGTCCTGGCTCAAAAAAAGTCTGCCAAACTTTACAGGAGTTCCGCCTTCCTCAAAAGTAAGATCACCGATCATGGCATCACATATCTGCAAAGACGGTTTGCACACGGTATTCAGTTCACAGATTGCCCTTGCTAAATCGGTTTGATGAAATCGCCTTTTTTCGGAATCGCTTATCACTCCCATCAGATTTTTCATACCACACGTGAGCTTTGCCTGGCAATGAGCCTTTAAAATAGGCACATTGATAATTTTGGAAGCATCGCAGATAGTTCGCGCAATTTTGATCTTTTTCAAGATGCTGTCGCTTAATGGAACCGGAACTTCGACAAATTCGTCTTGTTTTAAATCCACAAGCGGCACATGATACTGGTCGGACAGATGCTGGTATCCGCAGTGTTGGAAAGCTTCCTGGGTGTTTGCTCCTACCCATGCACTTTCTGCGATGGTGATGCGGGCGACACCTATCTCTCGTAGAAAGCGGATATTCTCTTCTACCAGTGCGGGATTGGTAGTCGCGCCTGTACTATTTTCCCTTGGCATTAACACGTTTGGTTTTATAACCAGATGCT
>JAKLHB010000483.1 GCA_022710345.1 Planctomycetota bacterium | reverse complement strand
AAGAGACACAAAATATAGCCCTAGGCCAATGGAGCAATTGGTATTCTATTTCATTCCGCATGAGCCAAGCCATCCAAATCCATGGAATGGCCCAAGTACGCGTGATTCAGGTCCAACCGCCAGAATTGTACATCACCCCAGTCCAGTTCGATCCGCGCCAAGTGCCCATTAATATTGAAGTCTCTTCGCCATCAGATTTTGCAAAAGACATTGCAGCAGAAAATGGCTTGTATCCAACTTTAGGCTGGCCAGAAGCAACCAATGCCTTAAAAGATGAAGAGATTGACGAAGACGTATTTTGGGAAGACTTGCAGAACATCTTTGTTCAGCGCCAAGCCATCTTTTTCCATGAATTGCAGAAGCAAGATTGGCAATTGCTCATTGCTATATTTTATGCGACCGATCGAGCCAGCCATATATATTGGCGATTCCATGATCCAGAAAATCCTCGGTATGCAGCAGACCGCGCTCAATGGCCCAAATACCAAGATGCCTTGTATAAAACATACCAATGGGCAGACAATATGGTTGGCAAAACCATGTCTTTCTTGACAGATCAAGACATCCTTTTCGTACTTTCAGACCACGGCTTTGCCCCATTTCGATGGGAAGTCAACCTGAATACATGGCTTTACCAAAATGGATACCTTGCTTTACAAAGCACTGATTTAAGCCAACGCCAACAAATCGCTGATTTATACGAGCCTAGCGGATTAGGGCTTAAAGTGGATTGGTCGAGGACAAAAGCCTACAGCATTGGATTAGGCTCGATTTACCTCAATCTACGCGGCCGTGACCAACAAGGCATTGTAGAACCAGGCGCAGAAGCCACTGCCCTGGCTCAAGAAATCCGCCAAGGCCTGAAAGCTATGATGCACCAATCAAACCCAGTGATTTATGATGTCTATCTACGCGATGAAATCTATCATGGCGATTCTATCGCAGAAGCCCCTGACCTGGTGGTCGGCTTTTGCAAAGGATACCGCGTTGCATGGCAATCTACACTTGGCACTGTCTCTTCCCATCTTATTGAACCCAATACCCTAAAATGGAGCGGAGATCATTGCTCCGTTGACCCCCACCTTATCCCCGGAGTTTTCTTTTGCAACCAAAAATTTCCCAATTCACCCCCTCATTTAATGGATATCGCCCCTACCATCCTCTCCCTATTCCAAATCCCAATCCCCGAAACTATGGAAGGCAAAGCCTTGGGAAAGTAAAGGCGTAGAAAACTCGATATAAGCTATCTAAAAGTTTCAAAAATTTGTTTGACATGATGATAAGGTATTTCTAAAATGCAATTGAGGCTAGGTTTGTCAAAAAGTGGAACTTGCCTCTTTTTTAAGTAATATAATTTTCTAAAAAGAAACCGAATTTTCGGGATAGGAAAAGGGTCGCACCTTTCCAATAAAGCCTCAAAAATCTAAAGTAGATTTTTGAGGCTTTATTGGAACGAGAAAAGAGAGCGATCTTACTATCTGCAAGTGTGGAGTTTCATCATGTATCCTAATTTCAAGAAAGGCTTGGCCGTTGGTTTAGCCGCTGGGTTCACCTCAGCAGTACTCGTCTTTGGTCTTTGCTATTGGGCCTCTACTTTGCCAGCGGTTAGCGATGTTTCCTTGACTTGGGCATTTCGTCCGTGGTGGAGGTCGAGCAATTGGATGGCTGCACTTTGGGCTTTCGCTTTCGTTGGTGTCGTGCTTGGATTGTTGGCAGCGTTCCGGCCAGATTTGAACGGGAAAAAATAATAGGAAAAACCCAATCGTATCCCTTATAGGCAGCACCTAAACGCAAAGAATGATAGATTTCATGGTACTTAAGATTATCCAGCCAAGGGCAACCTTTCAAAGACTGCGAAGCAAGAAAACAAAAATGTGAACTGAATAACAGAGCCGTCATAGTAGCTAAGAATATTAAGATCATTACAATAGTGGTTTTAAATATTGCAAATCACTATTGAACATTCAAAAACCTTACGTATAGGTATGAAAAGAAGTTGTATGCACATCCACCGTGGTTTGAGAACCATTACCACGAGGTCTTCGGTTTGTAATCGTCGTTGGAAATTACCACCACAGGGCGTTGTTTTGTGGATGATAAATCGCTAAAAGGAAGAGGAATCAGAACCATATCGCGCTGCTTAAACATGGTTCCACACCTCATCGTCGGTGTCATTGTTCCAAAAACCCGTGCTGCTTTGGGAAGCTTGCACCAGATCGGCAAAGTCGTCTCGATTCAGCATGTCGGCAAGAACTTGATGAGTTCGATTTTTTGATGCCTTGGCAACGGCATTCCTTCTCTGGCAATTTCGGATGACGTCGTCATCTAAGTTTCTCCTTCTCTCAGGGTTATTTCTTCCCGATGGGAGCATTCTTTTGTACAATATCGAGTAGATCGCATAACCATAGAAAAAGGAAGGCAAAAAAAACATGTTTACCGAACAAAATACCGTGCAATACGTCATTGCGATGATGGTGCAAAGCACCATTCATACCGGCCCAAAGAGCCAGCTTGGTGGTGCCCAGGAAGGCTTAATCAAAATTTAATACCAGTTGTTTATCTTATTTAAATTACCTTTTTAGGCGGCAGAGGGATAAAGATGCTCACCCGTCTTTTATACTCGGCAAAATCTGGGTGCTTCGCCATTTTTTTCTCAAGCATCGGGATACCGGAAACTTTGATTATTAGGAATGTGATTGTGATCGGACCGATGACAGCGATCCATCCGAGCGTAACCGATATGGCTACAAGCCAGATGCCCCACCACTGTGTGACTTCGCCAAAATAATTTGGATGCCTAGTATAGGCCCAAAGCCCGGAGGTCATGAGCTTG
>JAKLHB010000482.1 GCA_022710345.1 Planctomycetota bacterium | reverse complement strand
TGTGTAGATAATATAGGCCAGGTGATCGCCCAAAATTCGAATATCCAATGGGCTAATTGGCAGAGTGCTGAATTGACTGCTTACCTCATGCCATGTAACCTGATTTTTTGGGCACCAATGCAGAGAATCTTGCGCAATCACGAGCTTAGCCTGGCTTGTTTGAAGCATGAGATTGAGCCTAGATTCAGGTAAATCTAAATCCAGGGGGAGGTAGGCTGCACCTGCCTTAAGAATGCCTAACAGGACCACAGGCAAATGCAAGGAACGTGGCATTGCGACAGCAACGACATCTTCTACCTGCACACCTTGTCGTAAGAGCAAATGCGCGAGTTGATTGCTTTGTTGATCTAATTCAGCGTATGTGAGGGATTGATCCTCGAACTGCACAGCTTTGGCCAAGGGTGTGGTTTTTGCCTGCTGCATGAATTGATCAGGCAGAGTTGTTTTTGGATACGGGTGGTCTGTGGCATTGCAGGTTTCCATCAGCCAGCGCGTTTCCTCTGAACAGAGCATGGAGCTAAAGCAAAGCTTCTGATTGGGATTTTTCGCCATGTCCCAAAGCAACTGGACATAATGCTGGTGCATGGATTGGATTGTTTCGTGCGAAAACAAGCGATATGAATATTCCCACCGCGGACAAATTCCACGCAAATTTTGGGTCAGGCTCAATTGTAGATTGAATTTATAGCCAGGCGATACCTGTTCTACCACACTGATCTTGATATTTTGGGCAGTATATGCAGGAGGCCGAATGCTTTGAAAATCCAGCATCACTTGAAATAAAGGATGGTGCTGGATATCGCGTACAATGGGCAGGTGTTGGATGATTTTTTCAAAAGCACAATCCGCGTGGCTTAAGCTTGACATGGTTTTGTATCGTACAGTTTCTAAAAATTCATTCCATGTTGCCTTTGGCGCGATTGGATACCGCAGCGCAAGTGTGTTCACAAAAAGACCAACAATATGGTGAAGGTCTGGATGATTTCGGCCTGCCACAGGTGTACCAATGCTGATGTCTTTTATGCCTAAATACCTATATAGGAGAACACTCCAACCTGCCATTAGGCACATAAATAAAGTCATATCCTTAGACTTTGCCATTTCTTCTAGTTTTTGTGCCAATTCGTCTGGTAGAGGATCAAACCATTGCGCATAATGCTGGGTCGAGCCTGGATCGCCACATACAGGAAATTCAAGAATGGGAGGAATTGTTTTGAATTCATTCAACCAAAATTGAAGATGTTCCTGCATTGCAAGATCATGAAACTGATGTTCCTGCAAACAGGCATACGTGCTATACTTCATGGTTAAAGCAGGCAATAAGGCTTCTTTGCCTTGAATTTTGGCTTCATACAAAGCCATGAGTTCTTGCAACAAAATTTCCAGTGACCAAGCATCGCTGATGATGTGATGCATCATGAGCGCGATCAAGTATGATTGAGGCGCAATCTGAACCAACAGTGCCCGAAACAGCGGCCCTTGAGCTAAATCAAACGGTTTTCTTGATTCAAGCACAGCCATACTCCGCGCCTCTTCATCCGGCTCCCTGGATCCTTGAACCTGATGCTTTTGCAATTCAAAGCCTTGAAAAGGATGTATTTGCTGCTTTGGCTTTCCTAAAATAACTGAAAATGTTGTGCGCAATGCATCATGCCTTGCGACTAATATGGCAAGGCTTTCTTCCAAAGCCACAACATTCAATGGCCCATCTAAATGTGCAATCACCTGGATATTATAGTTGTGTGTATTTGGCTGCCATTGATCCAAAAACCACATACGTTCTTGAGCAAAAGATAAGGGGAATACACCTGCAGGCTGGGCAAGCAGCTTAGCCAATCGTTCCCTTTTATCGTAGGCAGCATTTTTTTCTTGTGTATCATTCTTTCCTTCGGATTGATTCATTGTTTGATCGCTTTGTTGATTCAAACGGGCTGCTGGCCGCGTTTGAGAAAAATAGTTTGAGGAAGTTGTTTGAATGTAGTATCAAAGCTAGTGTTTTTGTCGTTCCAATATCTTTTGAATGGCTGCAAGTGATTGCTTCTGCAATGAAGGATCAGAGCAATGCTTTGCAAAATATGCGATAGAAAGCAAATGTTGCTGTTGCCCAAAGTCAGCAAAAAGGTCTAACGTTTGTTGGAGGATTGCAGGGGAGAATGCATGAGGATGCTCTAGGATAAGGATTGTGTCAGAGAGAAGGTCAATGCGATGCTGTTGCCTGATTTGGGCTAGGCATACAACGATTTCAGTATCTGAGACTCTTGCATTAGAAGAAGTAGGCCATAATGGCAAAAAAGCCAAGCAGCCTAAAAGCAATAATCCAATGTGCACAATATGCTTATTTTTGCACAAAGCATAAAGCAGCGGACTCGTTAACATACGCCATAACAATAGGATGGCCAAAGCAGCATGACACATCAGAATAGATGGTGAAACTTTTAGATAGTCGCCTGCTTTTAGCAAAAGAAGAAAACCAAATGCAATATTCAGTATTATAAGCAATGTATACGCATGATTTCCATAAAAAAGTCGCAGTTTAGAACATGGAGCCAACATGAGCATGAGTAGCGGTAGCAACAAACCACACAACAGAAAAAGGATTGCAAAAAATAACGTGATGGGCTTCATCAAAGAGGATATTTCAAAATGGTAGAGCGATTGTTGAATTCTAAGCAAGGTAGGTTTGGGATCATTGGCGAGTTTTTTCAAAAGTGCCTGAGCAATCGGATGTTCAGGAGTTTGGCTTGTTTTGTACAAGAGATAATCCCGTTGTGCTTGGGAATCTTGGGCAATTTGAACCAAAGCATCGAGCGCGGACAGGCTTTGCTCTGCATCGGAATTGAAAGCAATTTG
>JAKLHB010000481.1 GCA_022710345.1 Planctomycetota bacterium | reverse complement strand
TGGGCAGGATTGGGATGCACTTCTAAGAACAAACCATGGCATCCAGCAGCCACTGCTGCGCGTACCAAAGGAGGTGTCATGTCTCTTTGCCCACCTGTTTCGCCTGCCCCAGCGCTTGGCAATTGAGTGCTATGCGTTCCATCAAACACTACCATGCACCCTAGTTGGCGCATGATGGGGAATGCACGCATGTCGACCACCAAGTTGTTATAGCCAAAACTTACCCCACGCTCTGTCACAAACACGCGGTCATTGCCCATGCTTTGGACTTTTTCGACCCCATGTTTGATGTCCCATGGTGCTAAGAATTGGCCTTTTTTCAAGTTTATTGCCTTACCTGTTTGAGCTGCTGCCTCAATCAATGGTGTTTGACGACAAAGAAATGCAGGAATTTGCAACACATCCAAAACTTCACCGGCTGCTGGTACCTCGGTTTCAGCATGGACATCCGAAAGTACAGGAACTCCAAGATCACGACGAATCCTGGCCAACTGCTGCAATCCTCTTTCAAGCCCTGGCCCTCGATAGCCAGATTTTGAAGTACGATTGGCTTTGGTATACGATGCCTTAAAAATAAAAGGGATTTTTAAGACAGACGTAATCTCTTTCAGTGCTCCTGCAATTTCATATCCAATGTTGGACTCTTCCAACACACAGGGCCCTGCAATCAAAAATAAATGCTGCTGATCTAAGACAATATTGCCCACAGGGAAAGAAATCATATTCATGGCTCCTTGTGGTCCTTATGGCCAAAATACAAAACTAACTCTGCATAATGAACGAAGTATAGCGATGTGGCTTGGGGATGTCAAATGAATTTTGCCCAAAAATTACGGAAAATCCACTGCTACGGCCTCAAGCAAGTTTGCAAGCCCAAGTTTGCAGGCTCAAGATTGTGGTTTAACTTGGCATTTTGATCAGACGCATAGCGTTGGATATCTTCAAAATATTGAAAGATGCAATCAATTTGTGCTGGTATATCTTGTGCAAAATTTTGGTTAATATGATCTTGTGAATTAAGTTCCAAATTTTGATTTGGAGGGAAATGAGTGAAATTATTGGGGGCTACGGGCTGAAATTTATATGACTTAGGCCATTTTAATATCTTAATGTATTTTTGTCTTTTGAAATATATTTGAGGTGGCAATGGAGGAATATACGCTGAATACTTGAGATAGCAACGATACTCTTGTGTTGGCATTTTTTCTGGGACTTTGTGGGCAGAGCCAGGATTGCCTGTGAGTGGAAGTTGGAATTCTCTAAACGCTTTAGAACGAAGCTTGATTTTGGGAGATTTTATTTTGCCTATTTTCAAGCGTCGAGAATTTTTGCAACGAGCGTGTTGCTTGATTTCCAAATTTATTTGAGCTTTTTGGTCTTTTTTGTTTTTCTCAAAAAAGCTAAGATGTTGATAGCATTTATTTTGTTTGACAGCAAGGAAAAAAGTCTGTTGGCCAAACCAGTGCTCTTTGGGATGCTGGATTGTCTTTGGATTAGGTTGGTTTGCAAATGTAGGCTTGCTATTGCTTACCTCAGGCAAATATTCTTCGCCATTTTCCTTGATATAATAAATTCTATACCATTCTGGGCCATAGAGTTTTTGCAATAATACTTGTTCTGTAGGAAAGCATAATAAGGGATGGTTGAAAAAACGTACGTATCTTTTTTTGGATACGCTTCTCCAAGGCATCACTCTTTCACGATGTGGCTTGCGAATGCCCCATAGTTTTACCAACTGAGGCATTTTTCTGGTGAATGGATTTGCGCAATTCGCAATCTGAAATTGACCGCGCTCATCCACGGGAATCTGTCGCTGCTTTGGGTCATGGATGTTCCAACCCACAACCTCTAATTCAGATGCTTTGATGCACAATAGATTATGCCTAAGGTCTTTGTACAATAGGCTTCGAAAATATGCAGCCTGCAGTTCAATTGCATGCTCTTTGGCGTAGCATTTTTGAGGAAATTGCTTTCGCAATTCAGCCAGATGTTGCTGAAAATGTGGCTGCTTCTCAATAGGCTCTTGCGCAACATAATAACTTGTGGAATCAAATGCATCATCTTCAAAAACAGCTTCGCGAAGGTCCCATGCTTCCCATTGAGGATGCCAATCTTTGTTCTGCTGTTTGGTCTCAAACTTTGTTTTAAGTTTTTTAGACCTTAGAAGAAAGCGTGTGCCTTTTGGGCAATACTTTAAAAATGCAGGGTTAACAGTCCTGGGGCCAGGCTCTACGGAAACTTCTTTGGCACAATAATCTGCCACATAAGCCGCCGCTTGTTTATAATCTTCCAATTCTGCGATGGAAGAAATATAGCCCCCACCACAGGTACAAAATTTTTCAATCAAGTCTGCTTGCTTAATCTCGACAGAAAAAAATGCATGGATGTGGGGATACATGGATACGTGTGGTTCGATCACAGCTACAAATTTGATGCCACGATATTTACGGCGGATCATGGTCATAAATTTATGCCATGTATATTTAAGGTACGATGTCCATGCTGTTCTGAGTTTTTCTTCTTCTGTTTGGCCTGGAATTTTAGAAGGGTCTAACGTGAGTGTAGCAAAAAAGTTAAGCTTATATTCACGAATCAATGCAGCGAGCATAAGCTTTGTTTTGCGCACGCGCTTTTTTTGACACATTGGATGCGCGCAATGAATTGAGCCGCAATAAAACTCCGTCACTTTGCCAGTTTGATGATCAACCCATCTTTTATGCCCCTGTGGCCCGCAAGTAGGACGTTCTTTAAAAAATGGATACTCTTGAGTGGGCGCGGGTTGTGTAAACGACGATTGGAACGCTTCGTTGGATCTGGCTTTTCTGCTCTTTTTGGATGATTGCTTTTTCCTCACAGCGCGCTCCTATCCTTTAAAAACCTTCTAGTAAGTGGCACAAACAGAAAATTGCTC
>JAKLHB010000480.1 GCA_022710345.1 Planctomycetota bacterium | reverse complement strand
GTCAACTAGGTCCCAAAAATTCGCTAGAATCAGAAATTTTCTTAATTTAGATGGAGGCCACACTTTTTGGGGTGTGGAAAATTTATGAAACACTTTTACTATTTTTTATGCATTTTTTGTTGCCTAAGTCTATGGGCACAAAATCGTTGGAGCTTAGTAATTGGGTGCTCTGAATACATTTATTGGCAAGGTTATTTGCCATCTATCCAGTCTGCTGCCCATGATGCACAAAGCGTTGCATCATTGCTTACATCAGATATATGTGCTTTCCCAAGCAACCAAGTCTTCGTACTGACCAATGCAAAAGCCAGGCATTCAGTAGTCCGGAGCATCATTGCTGAATCTTTATCCCAAAGCAAACCAGAGGATTTAGTTTGTATCTTTTTTATGGGGCATGGAGTTATGAAAGACGATCGTTTTTATCTTCTGTTGTATGACTCAGATCGTACATTTTTGCCTCATACTGCGATTGCGCTCGATCAACTGGCAGATTTATTGGCTACTTATGTGCCGGCTAACAAAATTTTGCTTGTTTTGGATGCACACAGATCTGAAGAAGCTAAGGGCGGATCTTGGCAAACTCATCTTGCTTGGAGTGCGCCTTTACAAAATAAAGAATTAAGTATCCTATATGCTGCAGCTCCTTATGAAATTTCCAAAGAGCGGGCAGGAAGTGGCTTATTCATGCATGTATTCAAAAAAGCGCTTGCGGGTGCATCCTATCTAAATCAAACTGTGGATGCCAATGGCGATGGCATGGTCAACGTGGATGAATTGGGAGAATACCTGCGTCAAATCATGCGTTTTTCTGGACTCAACCAGCATCCTGTGTTTTGGGGCCATAATGCTGGTATACTTGCTCTTTGGAATCCTCAAAAACCTTGGATTCAAATCTGCCAGCCTCAATATTTGCATCCTACGGAACCCACTATTACTTGCCAATTGAAAGGCAAAATTCGTCATTGCCGAGAGATTCAAGAGATGAGCATTGAGTCTCAAATGGTCACTTTTCAGCCATCAGGCAATCCTTTGCCTCCTTGGAATGCTCAAGTTTATGAATTTACATGCTCGGTTTCTATTCCTGCTCTGGCTTCCAGCCTAAAAGCCAAGATTAAAGATGACCTTGGCAAATGGGTGGAAATACCCATTCCCCTGATATGGCAAGAGCAAGGTTGGTATGATGAATAGATGCCAGTTGGAATGAAAAAGGCCGGGCAGCATGGGCAATATTGCTGGGAAGCAGACCAAAGCACGATGGTATATATCCCAGAAGGGCCGGCTACCTTGGGCGTATCCATCAGCCAAACAGAGGTCTTCTTGCAAGAAATTGAGGAACTACAACGATATTTGCAAAAACTGGCGGATCTATATGAAAAAGATCAACAATGGAGAAGCACGCTCATCCAAGGAATTGCCATGAGCAATGAAACCATTCAGCAATTGGCCAGCAAGCTGAAAGACCTATATAAAAGAACCCATCTCTTAGACCAAGTACAACGCAGGATTGAAAAGCCAGGTGAAATACAAAGCACAGTTCCAGAGCCATTGAGTATGCAAAGTGAAGAATTTCAATATTTCTCTATGACTCAACATATTTTGCAAAAAGCGCTTGCAGATATTTCCAGGCTGCAGATGCAAAAAAAAGAAATATTAGAACTCATGCCTTTTTTAGAACTTTTGCAGAAAAGCCAGGTATGGCAGCATTGGCAGAGCAAACTTGTACGCTTGCCAAGCTTTTATATGGATTGCCATGAACTGACGAACCAACAATATCGAGTATTTTGCGATGCCACAGATCGTTCTTATCCAAGCACTCCCTATTGGAATGAAGATTATTTTTTCCAAGATGAATATCCCGTGATTGGTGTTTCTTGGGAAGATGCAATGGCGTATAGCATTTGGTGCAAAAAACAATTGCCCAGTATCCAACAATGGGAAAAAGCAGCACGAGGTACCACAGGCTCATTATATCCTTGGGGGAACATGGATCCGGATCAAACATTCGTCAATGCCAATGTTCCTCCTGCCATAGAAGCATTAGAATCCAAAGATATAGTTCCTGTGGAGCAGGAATATCAATGGCTTACATATCACCCTATGCCAGTTCATTCCCTTGCCAAAGGTAGATCGCAAACTGGCTGCTATCATTTAGCAGGAAATGTTCATGAATGGTGTAGGGACATATCTCCATTCACGTATTCAGAAAAAATGCAATTCTCTGGTCAAGAATATCGTATAACCAAAGGCGGCTCATTCAACAGCACAGGAATTTTGCTTAGCAATTGGTTTGCCCAGCCTTTTGTTTCCTCGTCCCGTCGCCATGATTTGGGATTCCGGTGTGTGGTTGGAAAAGATTAAGTGGGTATATGTTCAAATGATCGAGCTAGGCTTCGTAAAAATAGCTTAGCTCCGTTCCAATAAAGCCTCAAAAATCTAAAGTAGATTGTTGAAAGCGTTTATCCATCGGATGAAAAACGAGTTTCGCTCTCCAAGGTATTTGAGGAAAGAGCATTCCCCTGCAAAATGTTTGGAGTTTTGCCCTGAACGGTAGCAAAAAGAGTCCCTGGACTGTCATATGCGATTGGTTTTTCCTGAGCGGATGATATAGGAACATCCTGAACAGGAAGAATCAAGGACGAAACGCCAAGTTTTTGAAGCAGGTCATCCAAAAGATCAGGTTCAAAAGCTTGGCGAAGCCGGTCGCCCTTACACGCATATATCATAAGGAATGCTTTATTTTATGCGTGTCGAGCATGATCATCAAATGACAACCGGCCGAAGAAACCTACACTTGCAAGAGCCAGTCCTCAGCCAGTCGCCCCTATAACGCGCATACCATAATCAATGCGGTCGGGCATGCATGCTGGCAATTGCGGCATGCTATCCTTATGCCTCTTTTTGTTCGCACTCGGCCACAAAAATATTGTGCTTCATCAATTCTTTTTG
>JAKLHB010000048.1 GCA_022710345.1 Planctomycetota bacterium | reverse complement strand
TTTTTTCCATGACCGCTTGCCATTGCTCTTGTGTTACCTCATGCTGTAGAATGTAATATGGGGTATGAAAAATAAAAGGTAACCAATCTTCCGTGGCATAGATCACCCCTGGCGGGATCAAAACCATTGGGAATTCAACTTGTTTATATTTAAAAATCTGTATCACAGGCTCTTGCAATTGCTGGGCATAGGCAGTCTGGTACCATTCGCTGTATTTTTTTTGGCGTTCCACAGGCAGGTGGATCCAAAATGGGCTGGCAAAATTCAAGATTTGCATGCCAGGCAAAACCATGTCCTTAAGCTCTGCAGCAGGCACTCCAAGGGTATGCAGGTAAGTCACCCAAGCCACAGATTTTTGCTCTAAGATATTCAAAAGATTGCCAATAGAAATCAGATTGCTCAGGGTATATCGAGCAATGTTGGTCTGTTCCAGGGCACCATAATTCTTTAAGACTGCATTTTTAATTTCTTCGTGAGGGAGTAAATAGAAAAATAGATAGTATCTTGCTTTAGGCCAAACATACCAAGGTAAATCATTGTCATGCAAAAGTCCTGCTGGCCAAGGAGGCCGTTGCAGATAACACGCTAACTTGGTATCCTCCACATCCTTGATCTCCTCTGGCTGGACGTAAGCTTTTGCAGCTTCATACGCTGCGCGGGCTTGTTGCCATTGGCGTTGCTCTGCATAGATCAGGGTTTGGATGAGGGAGAGTTTGATTTTGCGTTGCTGCCATGTTTCTGGCCCATCTTTTCCCTTGGATTTAGCAGAGCGTTCCCAGGCACTGCTTCCTTGTGCTGGGAAAAGGGATATGGCTGCATTCAGATGCTGTTGGATTTTGGACCAAGTTGGGCAATCTGCTGCATGGGAATCCTCGATCACATAATAACATACAGCGAGCATCCAATGCAAATCAATCAAGAGCAAGGGATTTAGGCCACTGCCTTGAGATTCTTGAAGTGCGCTCTCCAATTTGGCACGCGCTTGATCGAATTCTTGATTATGAAAATGCTGGCAGCCTGTTTGGTATAGATTTTCCACAAAATATTGCTGCTTTTGCTGATACGCCTCGAGTTTTCCCATTTCATTCCGCAAGGCCCAGACCACCATGCACAATGCCACCATAATGGCCACAAGCATGGCTGCAAAAATTTTATTTCTCTGCATCCATTTGATGCTCCGTTCTATTGGCCCTGGTTCTCGAGCGCTGATGGGACGATTTTGCAAAAAATATTCAATATCGCGTGCCAATACACGGACTGAACTATACCTGCGCTTTGGATTTTTTTCCAGGCATTTCATACAAATTGTTTGTAAATCTTTAGCAATTGCTGGATTCAGATCACGTAATGGAATTGGGTCCCGACTTGCCAATTGAGATAGAATATGGATGACTGAGTTACCATCATAAGGGGTTCTGCCAGAAAGCAGTTCATATAAAACAACACCAAGAGAATATATATCCGAAGTTTTATCCGCAGTTAACCCATCGGCTTGTTCCGGAGACATATACTTTGGTGTGCCCAATACCTGGCCTTCTTTGGATAGCGTTGTTCCAGAATCCAGGCTGCGGGCAAGCCCAAAATCCATGACCTTGACTTTTCCATCATTGGTGATCATGACATTGCCGGGTTTAATGTCCCTGTGAATGATCTTTTGCCGATGCGCATAGTCAATCGCGTCGCAAATCTGTTGGAATGTTTGCAATTTACTAGGCAAGGGCCAAAGTCTATCCATCATGCAGTCACTCAGAGGCCTGCCTTCGATGAATTCCATGGCCAGATATAGCCTTGGAGTTTCTCCAATTTCATACAGATGCACAATGTTTGGATGGTCCATTTTAGCACTCATCTCAGCTTCCCGCAAAAAGCGCTGGCGCATGGTATTGTCAACGCCTGTTTCTTGCAAAAGTTTGAGCGCAACAATCCGCTTGAGTTGGACATCCATAGCTTTATACACAACGCCCATACCACCCCTGCCTAGTTCTTGGACAATTTCATAATGACCAACCACTTTGCCTTTCATCGTGGCTTGTTGATCATGTTGCTTGGTGATATCTCTGGATCGCGCTGCGAGCACTTGGTCTGCTCTTTGCCATTGTGTCTGGTCCATGGAAACCAATGTTGCAGCTTTGATATTGCCAAGTTGCCAGTTTTCCGAAAGTTGCTGCTTACTGAAAGGGCCGTATATTTGCCCGCCTGTTTGTGATTTTACAAACCAACTTTGTTCTTGCATATTTGCTCTCTTTCCAAATCAATAAATACCATTTTCACGATTCTACGATTTTAGGCTTGCATTTTCAACCTAGAAATTGTATAAATAAATGATGCACACTTGTCTTTTTTTTGACAAAAAGTAAAGCATATCTAAAAGTTTTTACGGCACGGAGGCGGTTGTCCCGAATTCTCTATGCAAACAGCTACATTCGCTTTGCTTATTTTTTTGCTCCTTTGGATTTTACCAGGAATGGCTGATCAAGCAATCACAGAGGATGCGAATTTTGCCATTCGTAAAGGATTAGAATATTTGGTACGCAAGCAGTGCTTAGAGCCTGGCAAAGACTTTGGGGCATTTTATACAGATTTTGAGGAAAAAAAATACGCGGTAGCTACCACAAGCTTTGCGTGCTTGGCATTTTTAGCCAATGGCAGTATTCCTGGCCAAGGTAAATACGGCAAGCAAATTAGTTATGGATTAGATTTTATTTTAAGTTGTGTTGGCAGAAATGGTTATATATCGCGTCTGGATGATGAATCACGAATGCACGGACATGGATTTGCCGTACTTTTTTTAGCCGAGACATACGGGATGCTTCCGGATTCCGGGCGATCTCAACAAATTTATGAAACCCTCAAAAAAGCAACGGCACTGATTTTGCAAAGTCAAACAGATGATGGTGGTTGGGGATATTTACCCGGTGATAAACTCCATGAAGGCTCTATCACAGTCTGCGAATTGCAAGCCCTACGCTCTGCTCGAAATGTTGGCATTCGAGTTCCCAAACAAAGCATTGATCGAGCGGTCGAGTATCTACGACGTTCTGCGAATCCTGATGGATCATTCAAGTATCGCCTAGGGATGACTAGGGCTCATGCAAGTTTCCCATTGACCGCTGCAGGGGTTTCAAGCCTAAATGCCACAGGGGAGTACGATAGCCAAGAGATTCAGCGTGGCTTAGATTTTATGATGCGCTACTTACCCCTCCAAGGCAAGGAAGATGATTATTACAAAGCATTCTATTTTTATGGCCAGTTTTATGCTGCACAGGCTATGTACCAAGCACCGCCAGGATACTGGGAAAAATGGTATCCAAATATCCGTCAAGATTTGATCAAACGACAACGTAGCGATGGTTCCTGGGGCAGCAATTTAGAGGAGCAGCGATTTGGGCCTGTGTATCCAACAGCAGTGGCTTCGTTGATCCTCCAGATTCCTTATCATTATCTGCCAATTTTTCAACGATAGCTCGATCTAGTCAATCAGTCTCATTTTTATCGTTTGAATTGTTTTGAGGAGTTAGCGGTGACACAGGAAAATAAACCTAAAGCAGACATGCAGTTAGGACATTATACGTTAACCGTAAAATTAGCTGAAGGGATCACCAGCGAGACATGGCTTGCAGAGCACTGCTATTTAGAGAGCAAGGAAGTATGCCTCAAAATCTTCAGTGATGAACGGTTCATTCGAGTATTACAACAACAAAAGTTCTTGCGCGTGGTGAAAGCACCTTTGCACTTACCTCATATTGAAGACTATGACCCAACCGGGCAAATGCCATATTTAGCGCAAGAAGTAGTGCCAGGAAAAAGTTTGCGCCAACTTTTACGGGAAAAAAAAAGGTTAAGCCCTGACACTGCCTTTGATTTCATGCGAAAAATTTTAATATCGCTCAAAGTCCTGCATGATCAAAATATCGCTCATTTAGATCTACGACCTGAACATTTATTGATAGACAGCAATGGCCATGTCCGGCTTTTGGACTATATCTTGGGGCAAGTGATGACGCTCACAGTCTCTGATTATTATCGTGAATTTGCGACCAAAAATATACCACTTCCAAAGCCTGTGATGCGGTCCTTATTGTACAAATCCAAGCAACATCGAATTGGGACAGATTTAAGCAGTCGGTCAGATATTTTCTCTTTGGGCATCATCTTATTTGAAATGGTGACAGGCACATATCCTACGAAAAAGGCAGAGATTCCTAGCCAGGAAATTCCTAGTTTGCCTAGCAAGGTAGATCGAATCTACAATGCATGTTGCGGAAAAGGTGATGAATTTTTTTCAAATTGTGATGAATTATTGGATGCATTGCAGCAAGATGCATTGCCAACTACTTCGGCTCCCAACGCACCTGCTGCTCAACAAGCACCTGTGATGCCAGGGATCACCATATTGCGTGAAAACGCAGCCATTATTTCAGTCACGACATTGGCCAATGGTAAGAATTATGTAGATGGAAAAAATATTGGAACATTGTCTAAAAACTTAGATGAAATTCGCACGAGCAAACTATGTTGCCTTGCTTTTGACTTTACCAACATTGAGTATGTGAATTCAAGCACAATTGGATTTTTTGTGAATTTCAATGACCAGATTCATAGCAAAGGCGGGGCAGTGGTGTTTTTCAATGTCCAAAACCAAGTGATGACTATTTTAAGTGCATTAGGATTAGAACAAGTTCTCCGAATTGTGCCAACTGAGCAAGAGGCAAAAGCGTATTTATTGAGCCTAGGCAATTAAGGAGGGGTACATAATGAAAAATTGTATGTTTGGGATGACGATAGCATTGATGTTATCGTGTGTGGGGTTATTGGGCCAGATGAGCCAGCAAGAACGCGATTTCTTAGGCCCCCAAGTGATCAAAATCACAGAGGCTATGCCTTTGCTGGAATCAGATTTTAAGGCTTCCCAAGAGTCTTTAACGTATGCACGCGAGCAATGCAAAGCGACCTATGATCAAATCCTGCAAACAGACTCTTACTTTCAAAAAGCGAAACTCAAAATACAATTGGTATACTATGAGCATGAGGTGGATAAATTTCAAAAAGAATGCCAAGAAAAAAATATACAACTGATCATTTATCGCTCTGTGCTTTTTGCATTTGGAGATGCAAAGATTACGAAATCACAATTAAAAATGGACAAGCTTTACATTTCAGAAGTTGAAGCCCGGTTGAGCTGGGCGCAAGCACAGCAGGAACAAGCTAAGCAACGACTCGCAGAAGCAGAGCGTAGAATCAGTGAATTACCAGAAGAGCAAGCTGCAGAAGAAGAGCATATCAAAACCCTGGAAAAACGGCTCGAGGTCTTGGAATATAAAAAAAGCTGGAGCAATTTTCAAGAACGCATGACATTGCATAGCCAAATCGCTTTTGGCAAAGCCACTGTACTCAAGCTTCAGGCCGAAGCTGCATTGCAGGCTAAAAACAAGGAAGATGCTGTGGCAGAAATCCAGGCCATGATGTTTGAAATCACCGAAGCAAATATAGCAATTCGCGTGTTGCGTGCAGTGTATTGATGCTTATGCAACCAGGTATTTGAGCGAATCTCAAATTGTGCTTATCCCACAATGAATTGTTATAACTCAGGTTGGAAGCCTGGGGAAATAGGAGAATTCTATGACCGTGCAATGGAAGCCTGAAACATGCGCCAGTGTTGCAGTGGATTGCTTGAATACTTTTATGAAAGCAAATGGAAAGTTATCCATTGCTGCATATCAAGCCGCTGTCAAAGGCCGAAAATTAGAGGAAGTACAAGCTGAACTCGATATTGTGGGCAAAAGAATCGGAGAATTGCGCAATTTCCTTTTTGACCATGATGTCCCTGCGCTTCAATTCCAAGATGCGCATGTGAGTGAAACCGTCCATGGTAAACGGTTTCACTCATTGGAAATCGTACGTGAAGGACAGGCCCCAGACTTTATTCGGGTCTTTCCTGCTCATGCACTATTGGACAAAAATCGCAGATTTGGCACAGAAGACCAACAAGCGATTGATGCAATTGCATTGCCCAAAAGCAGGAAAGTATTCATCCGATGGTTTGACCAACAAATGCCACCAGAAGCCATTGTGGAGCCCAAGACTGAACTAATCTTTATGAAAGATGATTTTTGCATGTCTCCTGGCACCCCATTTGTCCACCAATTATTTTGGGAATTGCGTAGGCAGGGCCGATTTTATTTGATTGTGTTCGGTGTATGTGATGAAATTTGCAATTTGCGCAATGTCCTACTTTTGCTCTCTGCAATTTTTAATGTGGTGTATGTCACAGATTGCACCTATCCTTTGGACCCAGATAAACGGGATGTTGCAATCCAATATATGAAAACGTTCAATCCTTTAGGTGATGGCAAAACAGGCTCCTTCACCACAATCACTGCACAGGAATTGATGAACGAATTCAGCCAAGCACTGGCCAAATAACTTGAACGAGGTATGTTGTATGGCACATTTACGCGATCGTCTTTGTCTCATTCCTTTTTGTGATTTAACAGATTCGCCCGAGGCGGGCCATCATGCCATTGGCTCGCCTTACTTTGATGCTGTCGGAAAACCATTATTTCCCGACCCCATCATCATTGCCATTCGCGCTGATATAGCCGATGAAGCCTTGCCTAGATGCAAATGTTTGGCAGTTTCCTGCAGCACCAGGCCATACCATTCTTATGGCCCTGTGATGCGCAGAATTTTTGAAATGAGCCAGCCACACAATTATCCACAAGTTCGGCTAGGCATGGAAGGCGTGATGGAATTAGGCGAAGTTCGAGAAATTTTTCCAGGTGGTTTAAGCCAGCAGACAGATAGCATTTTACTTGGGTGTGTCTCTAGCATGACTGCGGGCACAAACTTTGATATATTGCGGACTGTGTTGCAAAATTTTGCTGCAAAGTTTACCCAAACTCCGGCAGGTTCAACATTGAGAATGCCCTTGATTGGCACTGGTACAGCACGAACAGAAGAAGCCACGGATAAGCTATTCCGGCAAGTGATGCATATGACCATCTCGTATTTCTTAGGTAGTTTACTGCCTTTAGATATACATCAATCCACACGGCGCTTGCTATTGGTGCATCCTTTAGAATATGAATCTAGCTTAATTGCCAAGATGATCTATGAAAAAGCGATATTTCTCACGATTTTGGATAAAATGGGCATCACCACCACAGATCGTAGGCTAATCTATGGACTAGGACACGGAACAAAGCCACAACAATGTTTTGTGGAAGAAGCCAATTTTCATACAGCATTGGATTTTTTTGACCAAGCACTCGATCAAGTGTTGCAAGGCAATCGAAAACTTGCATTGCAATTAGCGGCCAAAGGTGCAGAGGTCGAACCTGCCCTAGGCAGCATGTATTTATATTTGCACAGCCTCACGACTCAAAAAACAGGCTTAATTGAAGAAATCACGCATGAAGCCTTGTCATTGGCTGCAAATGGCAGGGTAAAAGACGCATATTGCGTGGCACAAGCTTTAAATTCACTAGGTATAGGCAAAAAAGAAACCACGCTCATCAATTCACTCAAAGATTGTTATTTAGACACCTGCGCAGCAGCTTTAGAATCCAGACTTTTGTATGAAAACTACATGAAGGCACAAGAAGCCCTGGACACAATGCAAAAGACAGGCCATTTAGAGACTTCAGGTGTTGATTCAAGCCATTGTATTGCTTTGGCTGAAAGTGATATGCAGAGATTTCAACAGATCGGCCAAAAAATTCCCATGCGTTTGATCGAAAATACCTTTCACATTGTGATTCGCAAGCTGCTTGCCGATGAAGTCGAGCCATCAGGTGCACGTCGTGCTATGGAAAATCTGCTAGAATTGCAAAAATTAGGCAAGATCCACCTCAGTGAGCAAGAAGATAAAGTTGCTCATGAAATCTACAATTTGAGCGATTGGATCATGCACAATAAAGAAGGCATGTCTTCAACTGCATTGCATAAAATGATTTTGGAAAAACTCCTAGAATTGCTTCCCAAGCATGGAACATTAAGGCTAGAAGCAGGACGATATTATCTCAAAGGAGAAGACTCATCGCCTGAATCCAGAGCCATCACACTCACACGCAATGATGTGCTCAAGGCATGGGAGCATTTGCAGATTGGACATCAAGATAACCCGCGTGACTATGGTATTTTATCCTATATTGGGTTTATTATTTTTATGCAAGGACCCAAATACCTTGCTTTGGCCGAAGAATTTTTCATGCTGTTTGGCAAACTGGTGGAATACGAATTATCTCAAGGTAAATATGGCATTCGAGAGCTTCGATCTCCAGAGAAAGAAATCATTCGAGTTACTGTCCTTGATCCATATACCCAAAAAGCATACGAATACTATCAACACTACAAAGAAAACGCCCAAAATTTTGCCAATCTAGCCAAAACATTGAGCAGGACAGAACTCACTGCATCGCTCAATGCTTATCAACGCTCGATTCAAGGATTGTGTGAAATCGGTAGGTATGACTTATTCAATCTCTATGAAAAGATTTTAGGCCAAACATGGGTAGCACTATTGTGCCGAAATCAACAATTCTTAGGCAGTATCTCGATTCCAATCTTAGGCGAAATTTCCATAGATTTGGTCGTCAACTTGTCCAAAAAAATTCGGCGATGGTGGAAATACCATTCATTGCAGGTCACCCAAATCCGCCCTGCAATCAAGGCTTTACTAGAACAAATCAACCACGAAATCGCAGGCCAGAAAAAATAATAATTGATATCTAAGAAAAGATTGCTCACTTTTGCCAATTCCAGCAGACGCTATCGCTTAGTTTCTAGTTTGCCAAGCGATGCAAAGAACGTAAATTGTCTTTGGATGTTTTTTGGGGCGCTGCTGAATTGGCACACGCAAAGAGTTATCAACTGACATAGTGGCTTCCCAAAAAACGGTTATATTGAGAAAATAGAAAGAACGCAATATGCCAACGTATCAATATATCTTCACCATGAAAGGGCTAGGCAAGCATTACCCTGACAAAATGGTGTTACAAAATATATGGTTATCCTTTTTTCCAGGCGCAAAAATCGGTGTCATTGGTGATAATGGTGCAGGCAAAAGCACATTGCTGCGCATCATGGCAGGCATAGATACTGAATTTGATGGCGAAGCTCAGCCTGCTCCTGGCATCAAGAGAGGTTACTTGCCTCAAGAGCCGCAATTGAATCCAGAAAAAGATGTGCTTGGCAATATCATGGAAGCAGTGGCAGAAAAAAAAGCATTGCTTGAGCGATTTGAAGCTGTAAGCAATAGATTTAGCGATCCTTTAACCGAGGAAGAGACCAATGCACTCGTGGAAGAGCAAGCTAAATTGCAAGAGCAGATTGATGCCCAAAACCTTTGGGACTTAGACCGCGAAATCGAAATTGCCATGGATGCTTTGCGTTGTCCACCAGGCGATGCATCTGTGAGCATCTTATCTGGCGGTGAAAAACGGCGTGTTGCGATCTGCAAATTGCTGCTTTCCAAGCCAGACATCATTCTTTTAGACGAACCAACCAATCATCTGGATGCAGAATCTGTGGCATGGCTCGAACGATACCTCAGAGAATACCCAGGAACCGTGATTGTGGTCACGCACGATCGTTATTTCTTGGATAATGTCACAGAATGGATTTTGGAATTGGAACAAGGACGCGGCATTCCATGGAAGGCTAATTATTCTTCATGGCTCGAGCAAAAGCAGGAAAAATTACGAGAAGCCGAAAAACAGGTATCCGACCGTCGCAAACAACTCGAGCGAGAACTCGAATGGGTGCGCCAATCTCCCAAGGGCCGGCAAACCAAGAGCAAAGCGCGTATCAATGCGTACGAAAATTTGCTCAAGCAAAGCCAAGATAAATTACCTGGGCCAGCTCAAATCGTGATCCCAGTCGGGCCTAGATTGGGAAATTTAGTGGTCAAGGCAGAAAAATTAACCAAGTGGTATGGCGAACGTGTGCTCATCGAAAACTTTGATTTTTCTCTACCGCCAGGCGGAATTGTTGGAGTCATTGGCCCCAATGGCGCGGGTAAAACTACGCTCATGCGGCTCATCACGGGCCAGGAAAAACCAGATAGCGGAACAATTCGAATTGGCGAAACCGTTGTCATGGCCTATCTGGACCAATCCCGCGATACACTCGATTCCAGCAAAAGCGTGTGGGAAGAAATTTCAGGTGGTCTGGATGAAATCAAACTAGGCACCCGCACTGTCAAAAGCCGTGCATATTGCGCTTCTTTTAACTTCAGAGGCACAGATCAACAAAAATTAGTTGGCAAACTATCTGGCGGAGAAAGAAACCGAGTCCACCTTGCCAAAATGCTCAAACAAGGCTCCAATTTGATTTTGTTGGATGAGCCTACCAATGATCTCGATGTCGAAACCCTACGAACCCTCGAAGACGCGCTCTTAGAATTTGCTGGCTGCGCCGTTGTTGTCAGCCACGATCGTTGGTTCCTCGACCGCATTGCCACCCACATCATCGCATTTGAAGGCGATAGCCAGGTCCGCTGGTTTGAGGGAAACTACGCAGCGTATGAAGAAGACCTCAAACACCGTCAAGGCGACCAATATAAAGGCCCCCGCCGAATTCGATACAAACGCCTCATGAGGTAAAATAACATTATTTAATTGATTGAAATTGCTATGATTTACGTATTGCATAATCCAATTCAAAATTATCCTTGGGGTTCGAGGACCATTTTGGCTGAACTGCTACGGCAGCCAGGCCCTACCAGCGAACCCCAGGCAGAGCTTTGGATGGGTGCACATCCAAAGGCTCCTTCTCAAATTCAAGTGGATGGAGATTTAGTTAATTTAGACCGCTGGATATGCGGCAATGCCGATGCGATGCTAGGTTCTGCAGTTGCTTTGCGATTCGGTGGGCAACTGCCTTTTTTATTTAAGATTCTTGCTGTGGCAACACCTTTATCTGTCCAAGCGCATCCCAATCCACAGCAGGCTGTGAGCGGATTTCAGCGAGAAAACAAATTAGGGATTGATCTGCGATCTCCATTGCGCAACTATAAAGATAACCAGCATAAGCCAGAACTCATCTGTGCGCTCACTGATTTTTGGATGCTCAATGGATTCCGCAAGATTGATAATATCTTGAAACTGCTCCACCCATTGCCTGTTCCTGAGCTTCAGCCCCTGTTGAATGCATTAGAAAAAAATCGCACCAGCACAGGTCTAGCTGAATTTTTCAAAGGTTTGCTCACCATGCAGCATTGGCAACAAGAACAGGCTGTCCAAACTGCCATTCGCTTTATCAAAACAAAATCCTGGCACGATCCTATTTTTCATTGGATGCAGCGGCTCTATGATTTTTTCCCAACAGATATTGGCGTGCTGTTTCCTGCAATCCTCAATTTATATAAATTAGCTCCTGGACACGCCACGTTCATCCAAAGTGGCCGAATGCATACCTATTTACAAGGCACAGGCATTGAGCTGATGGCCAATTCCGACAATGTCTTGCGATGCGCATTAACCACCAAACATAAAGATATCCCAGAACTCCTAAATATTTTGCATTTCGAAGAATCCAGCCAGGTCAAAATTGCACCCCGAGCCATTCAACCTTGCGAAAATATATACCCTGCGCCAGTGTCCGAATTCATGCTCGCTAAAATCATGATCCAAAAGGACCAAGCATATTCGAGCAGAAAGACCCGTAGCATTGAAATTATGATCTGCACCAATGGATACGCTGAAATCCAGGTTGCGGGCACGACACAAAAATTGCCTATTTTTCAAGGCACCTCCCTCTTAATCCCTGCTTGTGTCCCCCAATACTCCATCACCGGTCAGGCCACACTGTACAAAGCCACAGTGCCTGAAGTGGAATAAAACAAAAGAGCAGAAAGGGATATTTATGATGCAATGGAGAATAATCAGACAGTGGCTTGGGTTTTTGCTGGTGTTTTGCTCGTTTCATTTCTTGGAAGGGGCAGTGACAGGCACTGTATATTTGTCAGATGGAAAAATCTACCAAGGGGCTATCTCATTGAGTAGAAGCCTGTATTTCCAGGATTTAATCCAGCGAAGGCCTGTGGCTATTCGTCTAGAGCAAGTTTATATGCTTGAGCTTATCTTACAAAGCCAGGGAATGAAGCAATCTTCGCAAGAAGAATCCAGCAGTAGCATAGAGCGTAGATTTATCCTAGGTGTGCACACTTGGGATGGTCAAAGCTATTGGGGACAACTGCACAACAAAGTTTTCGTCACGCTTGCAAACCGAAAGAAATACGGCTTTGGATTGCCCAAAGTACAATTGCTTCGAAATATTCCTGAAGTGCTTAACCAGGGATATTTCATGTATCTGATCATGGATGCAGGAACAAAGCACAAGGTTCCAGATTTGCGCAAGCTTACAGGGGCAATATCGCCTGGTGGTATTTTTCAGCAAGTCTATGCAGTGCATGAGAATTATGGTGTTGTATTTGCCGGCCGCATCAGTGCAGACGGGCAAACATATCAATTTACCAGGCTGATTCCAGGGTATTACCAGCTTTTTTGGATTGGTCCCAAGGAAATTGTTTTTGGCATGAATCCACCGCCAAGGCATGATTTAATGGATACACTTGTGGACATGGAAGCCAGTACATTAGGCTCATGGATTCGTCAGCACTCCGATGGTGGCATATCCATGCAGATGATTTATGCTTGTGGGAGATATAGCAAAGTACAAGCTCTGGTGATGCAAGAATCCACACGCCTTGCATCTCCTGGGCTTCCAACCATCCAGGATGTGATCCAAGAACGAAAATTTTGGCTATGGATATGTTCGTTTCGGCAAAATAAATGGAGAGTGAACCATTCTGTACTGCTGTTTCAGCAGAAGAAATCACAACCTTGGCCGCAGCTTTTTCACGATGATCGCATTGCTCAAGTTTGGGTACCTGACACTGGTACGAGAACCTTTGATTATTCTTTGCCGTAACGCTTATTTGGCTTCCAACAAAATCGGCCTGTGCCAGATTCAGCAGCACGACCGGCCGGTCGCCCTACACGCGAATGACATGCTATGCGTCTCGGGCATGATTATCAAAGAGCAACCGGCCGAAGCAACCTACACTTGCCAGATTCAGCAGCGCCCTACAGAAAACATCGAAAGACAATGTATAGGAGGAATTTTGTTTTGAAAATGCAGCAAATATGGATACTCATGCTTTGCCTTGGATTATCCATGGTGACAGCGAAAGAATCTTTTCTCATCCCTGGCAAAGCATTTGATGTTCAAGAATTATTTCAAGAGGCAGACGCATATACGAAAAGTAAGGCGTATGATAAAGCGATTGCAATTTATCAGCAAATTTTGGAAAAATACCCTTCTAACCTCGTTGAGGTTCAAGAAAATTGGTATATCAATGCAAGCCGTCTAGCCATGCAAAAACTTCGCAATTTGCCTGAAGAAGCCCAAAAGCTATATCAAACGCAAGCTGGGCTAGATTGGGAAATCGTACGCAAAACCGGAATTCGAGAACCAAGTGTTTTAACCCGATTTCTGTTAACAGAACCAGGCGCAGAAGCGTGGATGGATCAAATTGACCAAGCCTTGATCCAGGAAAAATATGAAGAAACAATATCACTTTTGCAATATTTTCGGTCTTTTTATGGGCAAAGTGATGGTGAAAGGACATTAGGAAATTTAGCTCGCTTAGGGTTATGCCACTATGCGTTGGGAAACCGCTATGCTTTGGCTGAACTTCAACGTAAGGGCGATGAATTTATCCCTCTGCCAATTTGTGGCGAAACTCAAACTTTAAGCAATTATTTGCAAACGCTTCTAGCGAATGTCCCACAGCGTATCGAAATACGGCGTTTGGCTTCTGCCTGGCCTACAGCCATGGGCAACAGCTTCCGGAATCCGGATGCCAACCAAGAAATAGCGCAATTGAAACTAGGTTGGATGAAAGAAATCCCAAAGCCATCTCGACAACGTTCGGAACGTAAGTTTTATTATAATGAAGGTACGCGTGTCACACAAAGCTCTTCTCCGAATTATCCCATCATTGCTGATGGCATGGTGTTCATCAATAATGGGCAGGAAATTTTTGCCTTGGATCTTTTATCTGGAGAAGTCCGTTGGCGATTTAAAGGACTGGTCCCTACGTTGGTCAGTGAAGCACACGAGCAGGCTATTCACAGTGTGACCTATCATCAGGGTGCATTGTATGTGAACATTGAAGGGCCAACACCGACTCAGCAAACTGAAAGTTGGCAAGTGTATCAAATTCGTAAGATCATCACAGAGCGAAAACTATTAAAACTCAATGCGCAAACTGGCCAAAAAATTTGGATAGTCCAAGATGAAGGTGACGTGGATAGCTTTTTAAATAAAGTCAGTTTTATGACTCCACCGCTTGTTTGGAACAATGTTTTGTATGTTGGTGCCACAGAGTTATCTGGGCTTTTCAATAGCTATGTTCTAGCCTTAGACCCAAGCACAGGCAAATTGCTTTGGAAAACATTGATCCTTGCAGCACAACAAGAGCTCAATATGTTTGGCCGAGCTGTGCGAGAAACCGCAGGCAGCTTGATTACGGCTGGAAATGGCCAACTTTATTATCTCACAAATTTAGGCGCGTGTTGTTCACTTTCACCTATCACAGGTCAAATTCTCTGGCTTTATTTATATGATCGTATTCCATTGGATGCACCGCAAGAAGCTTTATTCAGAACCATGTATAGAGAAACAGGTTGGTACAATAGCCCCATGATCTTACATGGCGACAAAATCTTTTTTTGCCCTATAGATTCTCGGTATCTGTATTGCCTCAATGCACTCACAGGTCAAAGAATTTGGTACAAGCATCAAGGCATAGATCTTTATCACTTACATAGCGTAGTTGGAAAGCAAGTGTTAGTGACAGGGAATCGGCTTGAATTTTTAGATATAGAGCGCGGCACCACGCTGCAAACTGTGTTATATGGTGATAAAGCAACTGGGTGGGGGTTTATCTCAGGCCCAACAGCCTACATTCCTTGTGCAAATCAATTCATTGGCGTTAGCTTAGAGCACCAAGGAATTGTGCAAAAAATACCCTGGCCAGATCAATTGCAGCAACAAGGCGGACATCTTGCCATAGCTGATTCAGTGTTGGTCGTATCCGGCTCGAATGTTGTCGCAGGATTCTATGATTGGGACGCTATTTGCAAAGAATTAGAAAAACGCATTGCTAATGCTCCAAAAGCAAGCGATTGTATAAGATTAGCTAGCTTGTACAGCCAAGGAGGAAGAACTTCATCTGAGCTTCTGTTCAAAGCTAAGCTTACCTATGAAAAAATCTTGAAGCTTCCTTCTGTAGAACCAGATTATGCTAGATTGGCTAAACAAGGGCTTTTGGAAACATATCTCAAAATAGCCGCTCAGTGTAAAAAAGCAGGAAATTTGCAGCAAGCTTATGAGTATTATACACAGGCCTTACCTTTTGTATGTCAACCAGCTCAAGCCATTGAAATTTTATTAGAGCAATACCAATACTATCAAATGCAACAAAATCGAGGTCAAGCCATTGTTGTTTTGGAAACCTTGCGGAATCAATATGGACATGAAGAATATTTTTTCATTGAAAAAGGCACGTCCTATTTAGTGGTTTTATACTCCATCGAGCAATTGGGCAAGCAATATCTTGAACTCAAGCAACCTGAGGTTGCCATTGGGCTTTATCAAAAGGTCATCATAGGATATTCGCAAAAAACATACGACAACCTTCCTGCTGCAAAATGGGCACAACAAGCCATTGGAAAAATCATTGCAGACTATGGGCAACAGGCTTACCGCACATACGATCAAGAGGCAAAACAATTGTATGAAAATGCAAAGAAAGAGGCTAACAGCAGTCAATTTAAACGGTTGATTGAACAATATCCCAACGCACAATATGTTCCACAATTTTATTTAGACTTAGGCCAAGCATTGATCCAGGAAAATCGGCAAAAAGATGCCATCCTAGAGCTACGCAATTTATTACGAGAATATCCCAATGCTGCAGAATGTCCTACAGCGCACTATCTTTTGTTTCAATGCTATGAAACTCTGAAACATTATGCTTTAGCAAAAGATATACTTCAAAAAATCAAACGCGATTACAGCACGATCACTATCATGGTGCAAGGCAAAGAAGTTGTGATGAAGCAATTTATTGCTGAAAAAGAAAGCCTGAGCATATATGCTGGCATCACGATCAAAACTTTACCCACGCTCCAGCTTTGGGATCAAAAGCCTGTCAAATATGAATTCAAAGACTTTGGATCCCAGGATAATCTTCGATTTCTACCTACATCTGGAAACCCTAGTTCCCAATATGCTAAGCTTGCATTTTTCAACTATGGCACTGATTTGATATGCCGTGATGGAGTTCTAGGTACACAATTGTGGTATAAAAAATATGTGGGCTGGCTCTATGGAGTTGGCTTTTTAGACAATACTTTGGTTGCCTGGAGCAGTTATCAAATTTTGAGGATTCAGCCAGAAACTGGAGAAGTGCTTTGGCGCGAGGAAATCTCAGATCAATTTGTCAGCATGACTCTAGGCCGTGAGCGACTAGTATACTTGACCATGAACCGGCGTGCAAAGCAATGCAATATTTATGTTCGCGATCCAGAAACCAACAAAATCGTATGGACCAAGCAACTTCTAGGAGAGCCTTGGCTCAGCTTTTTTATTCAAAATATGATTGGCGTGTATACTCGAAAGCCAGGTGGGTTGTATCTCTATGAGATTGGCACAGGCACACCCGTACGAGAATTTCTCCCACAATCAGACCTCGATGAAGGAGAATGGCCATACTATCCAGTGCTTTTAGGTGAACAACGCCTTTGTTTAATCCGAGGCAATAAAATCTTGGAATGCTATGAAATCCCAACATTCCAGGTTTGTTGGCGATATGAAACCAGTGGTATCAAACTCTTGTCCCAAGGAGCGTTTCCAATTCCATTAGTCGTTGGAAATGAAAGCAACATCGCGATTGCCCGAGAAAACGGCCAATTGCTTCTGCTCGATGCTACGAGTGGGGATGTCAAATGGACTAGACAAATTCAGCATCCATCCCAAATTGCAAGATTGATGCTGGATTTAGATCAACTATTTGTGATTGAAGTCCAAGAAGAAGACCAAAGCCTCTGGGCATTGGACATCTTAGACGGCAATGTTCGCTGGATCAAACGTCTCATGGATTTGATGTCAAGCGCAGATGTCGTGCTTACCACGCAATACATCGTTGTTTTAATCAATCGTTATGCCCAAGGGTATCAGGCCAAACTCATGGTTTATGATAAATTTACAGGAGAAAAACTCAAAGAATACGAAGTCAACAACGGCGTTCGATCTGGCAATTATGCAGAAATGCAAATCATCGCCGACCAAATTTGGCTTGCCAAAGACAATATCATTTGGGTATTAGGAAAAGAATAACAAAGCAGCTTGAAATTGTCTTGACTATCAGCTCAACTTTTGTGGATATTCTGCCCAAGCAGGTTCTGGAAACCACTGTAATTGTCTTGACTATCAGCTCAACTTTTGTGGATCTGGCAAACATAGGTTTCTTCGGCCAGTTGACGATTTGATGATCATTGCCAGTCCACATAAAAGCAAAAATTGGTATGCGCGTGTATATGTAGATAAACTGGCCGGCTGGATGCTTTCATCGTCTCAGCTTGCATCCTCGAACGCATTGCTTATGTTAGTAGTATAAGGGCGACCGGCTGGCCGCCCTTACACTAACATACAAACCACGGTCATTCTTTCATTGCATGGAAGGAAAACCTACGCCTTGTGCTAAAAATATTGCAAATTTTTCTTTTTTCTCGAAAAAAACAAGGTATAATTTCTTTGATTTGTTCCACCATTTCGTCATTTCAAAATCAGGAGATTTACAATGTCGGCAAAAAGCCCTTCCAAATCCAACCCAGAAAAATCCAAAAAAACAGTCACCAAAACTTCCCAACCAACCAGCAAAAAATCCAGTGGCACACAAAAACAAACATCACATAAAATCAAACAAACAACATCGTCCAAACCCCAAAAACTCACTTCATCCAAAAAGCCGGCGGCCAAAAAAACAGCATTGCCCAAAACCAAAGCAACAAGTTTAGCCAAAAAACCAGTTGCCACAAAATCTCAAAAAATCATTTCGCCAAAATCAGCAAAAGTAAAAAAGCCAGGGGTGTCAAAATCCAAAACCAGAAAATCCAAAGTAGTTGCACCCGAAACGATCGAAATAATGCAGCCAAATCCACAACCCATTGCTGCAAAGCTATTAGCATCTGCAGAAACTCCAGCAGGCATGGAGCCGATTGATCCAGAGGCGATCATGTACTACCAGGAATTGACTCCCAGGGAGCCAAGAAAGTCGCCGTTCAGTAATACGCAGTTGCCAAAGTATGTGCAAGAGCCGCATGTGCAGGAATATATCCAGCAGCATAGCAAAGCCAATCTATACCTTGGGCAACGCCCTGTGATTCCCAGGGATAAAAAAGTTACGGGTTGGAATGATGATATACCGTACATTCTATCACGAGAATCCAGCGAAGCATTGCCGTCTTTTACATTTGTTGGCCAAGAACGAATGTTCAGGACTGTGGAAGATCAGCGTGCCAATGCCAGGCACACAGCTTTAATTGGCTTGAGGAAAATGGGCAAAACCACATTTGTCAAGCGATATTATGACTATTTGTTTACCACCTCCACTGATGTTGTCCCATTTTTCTATTCATT
>JAKLHB010000479.1 GCA_022710345.1 Planctomycetota bacterium | reverse complement strand
TTACCAAAACTCAACTCTTTTTTTACAAAATTTTGAAAAATAAGAATTTTTGGCCTTTAGCCTGCGGAATGTAGGCTTTATTATTTGATTTACTTAATTGACACATTTTTTTATTTACTATTGCATTCCATTCAGATAATTGATAAAATTCTTTCATGGTTATTTCCTTTTGATAGAAAATTTTAGAGTTCGGAAATAACCATATTTTATTTTAATTTGCAATTATATGCAATAGTTAATCTTAAAAAATATCTACACTTGCCAGCTCGGCTAGGGAGGGAGCTAGCGGAAAGGTAAGGCTGGTATAAGTGCAGCAATGTATTTAGTATGATGCTACATAACTCATACTTTTTTCATTTACCATACTGCCCAATATGTTGCTACATTTCTTTAAGTAGCAACTTGGGTAGGTATGTCTTCAAAAGCTTATGTTTTAAGAGGGAGAAATACGTGTAGAAAGCGAGATTGCTATGGATAATGTGATGCAAAAGTGGATTCAAGAAGAAGTAGAAAAATATTGTAAGAAAAAGTCCCTCAAGTTTGGAGATTTTCAATCTTTTCAATATCTTGTTGATTATATGAAGAAAGCTATCCCTACTGCTTTTCATTCTATTCCTAAATCTATTCCTGAAGATGAATTGCGTATGGTGATTGCAATGTGTTGGCTTGGACCAGACCCAATACGGTATGGGAGTTTGCCAGCTTTCATGTGTGAAAACTTACTGAGCTTCTTACAAAAGGAGATCCCAGACAAAGCAAAGCGATTGGAACATATCATGGAATTCGTGATCGCGTATGGCTGTGGAAGATTTAGGACTCTCGACAAAGCATCTCAAGGGTGGGATGGCAGTTGGCCGAATGCAGTGATTGCATTGGCAGCAACTCTAGTTTTACCGCCTCTTAGGGATTGCAATCAATGGTTGGAACGCAATGTGGTTGGATTTCCTCAACCGCGTAATTCTCAGCCGCTACAGCCACAAGATGATGCCTTAACCAATGTCAATACTTTAGCCTTGATCTTGATTGACCCTGAGCAAGCAAAGTATATACAAGACCATCAACAGATCAAGCTGATTTGTACGCCAGGTGGAACAAAAATCAAAATTCCCAAACAATCTCAGCATTGCACGGATTATGACATTTTACCCGGAGCAAAATTTGTATGCACGATTCAGAATCCAACTCAGAATCCAACTCAGCTTTGGCTTTCAGATCGATCCATATCAATTGCTCCTGGAACCAAACTCATTGTATCAGCGCATGACGAGGTAACTTGGATTACCATCGGTAACTCAAGATTTACCTTAAAGCTACGGGAAGAAGCATCTTTAGAAGGCCCATTCTCTATCCTGATCTGGGCGTGTTCTTGTGGACACATACATTGCCAAGATAGGCATCGTATTGTGGGTTGGAAACCAAATGACAATGGCAAAAAGATTACCCTTCGAAGTTTTGTTAGCTCTGCGATCAAAGGCCCTACGCTAGAATTAAAAACCAATTCATTTGTCCAAGGAATGTACTTTGCTTTTTTATGTAAGGGCCAAGAGCTTAGTGATTGTGTAGTCCGAATACGGTTGGCACCTGTAGAATATAAGGTATGCGTTTGCAAACAAGAATACGAAGGTGACACTTGCACGGCGAATTCGTGCCACCGTAGATTTCAGGCAGCCGAAATGAAAAAAATTTTGCTTGACCTGATCATACTAGATGGAAGATATAATCGAGTCCAACGACTGCGCTGCCCCAAGTGCGAAAATCTTTATGACGTGCAGATCGAAAAAGAAGATATTGCCTGTCCTTCGTGTAAAAAAAACTTATTGAAGCAATACTGCTCCAAATGCAACGAGCTTTATCGCTTAGAAAGCAAAGCTTTCCGCTGCCCTTCTTGTGGATCAACATGGCTCCCTGAGGATAGGGCAGTCTTAAATTTTGTAAAAAAAAGAATGATGCAATGTCCATTTTGCCGTGCATCGCTAGCTCCCCAGACCGTAGGTTGTCCATCGTGCAAAAAGCTTGATACCCTACCCCAACGGTTTATCTACGTCTGGATCAGAAATTTTTCGAGTCCTTCTAAAATATTTAGAAAGCCTCTTGAGGACGAAGAAGAACAAAAAGGAACCGCCATGCAAAAAACAATTGAACATGCTACGGTTCAAGAAGATACGGTTGGAAGAGATGAAAATTATTAAATAGCCAAAAGGAGGTCAACTTATGTATGAATCAGTACTCCAAGAAGCCACGGAGTTATTTCGCAAACTCCATTTTAATGCCCATCGAGGGGACCTCATTCGTGGGCAAGAATGCACGATCTTCGTTGCGCCTCATTGGAATGAGGATAACAAGACAATTGCTGTGATCATTACCTGCGATGCTTTTGGCCAGAGAGTAAACTGGGCAGAGGCAGAGGTAAGTATACAAACATGCAATGCTCAGACTTCGGCCCGTTCTTTTCTAAATCATTGTGGACAAGCGGTGTTTCCATCCTTGCCTCCCGGAGACTATCGTATCTCCTTAACGAGAAAAACGTCAACTCATGATTTGATATTGATTAACGCAACATCTTCAGCATCGGCTAATTTGGACCAGAGAGAGAATGTTTTTGAGGATACAGGCTTAGTGTTGTCCTCAACATCTTCAGCATTGGCTGCAGAATCTCAATCAAAAAGTCAAATGTCAGAGGCTGCACAAAATCAAAAATACTGTTCTTCTGATGGAAAAATTCTTATTTTTGTACGCCAAAAAAATGAAGATGTTCAGATAGTTTTTGAAACCAATTCCGCTGAGCTAGCAGGTGCAGAAGTTAGTGTTTGCTTGGTTGATTCTGAAAATGCAATCCAAGCAAATGAAAAGCTTATTCTAGCCCGCGTAGGGCCGAGTTGCTGGGAGTGCGTTTGGGAGTGCGAACCGCAAGCTATAAGTCTTAATGCTGCATAATATTAAGATGAAAAG
>JAKLHB010000478.1 GCA_022710345.1 Planctomycetota bacterium | reverse complement strand
AGACATCAATGTTTTTGCAAAGCAAAGTTGGGATATTTTTATTTGCTAGCATTTCTTTTTTTCTATTTGCAACTCAAAATGTGATGATGCCAGTAATTCAAGAAATCAAGCAAGAATACTCCATCACTGAAAAAGATGTAGGATTGATTGGCAGTGCATTTTTCCTGGTTGGTGGTTTTTGCAGTGTTGCAATCGGATACTTGGCAGATAGAGTTTCGTCGCGTATCCATTTATCTGCAGCAGTAATGCTACTAAGTACAATTCCTTGTTTTCTCAATGGATTTCAAATATTTACTTCATCCTATTCTATGTTACTTTGGCTTAGGATTCTCAGCGGGATTGGGGTTGCTGGTATCATTCCCATCACTTTTTCTTTTGTAGGCGATTATGTTGAAAGACAACATTGGACTCAAGCGAGCGCGTGTATCATAACGATTTGGGCATTAGGTGGGCTTTTAGGTCAAATGGCTGGGGGGTTTTTTGCGAATCCTTTTGGTTGGAGATGTCCATTTTGGCTTGTGGCTGCGCCTAATTTTTTGCTTATTCCTTGGTTTGTGCATGTGGCCAAAGAAAAGAAGCGTAGTCACATTCAGTGTCAAAACATTTGGCCTATTTTTACGAATCAGACAAATTGGCTGACTTTGATCTTTGGATTTATAAGCGCAATTCCTGGGGCCTAGTTATATTTTTCTTGGTGCCATATTATGAAAGCGAGGGGTTTTCCAAAGAATTCGCTACCCTGCTTATCGTCATTTTAAACATTGTATCGCTCATAAGTACAATTCCAGGAGGAGTTATAGGCGATCATATCTGGAAGCGTAACCCACCTGCTCTTGTGATCTTTGGAAGTTGCCTCATGCTCTTAAGCCTCATTTTCGTCTATTTGATCCTCCAGCATGCACAAGCGGGCAAGGACAAGATATGCATTGTAATATTAGCAGTAGTTCTAGGAATCCTCATAGGAATTCCCTCTGGCTATCTTTTGACCATCTCTTTGCATATTAACAACCAAAACCATCATGGCTTTATTTTTGGGCTTTCAAGCATCATCGGTAGTATAGGGCTGGGAATTGGCCCATGGCTTGGTGGAATTTGGATCCCCAAATATGGTTATTGGCCAACCATGCTCTTGGCTATTTGGTTATGGATTTTATCTACGATTTTGTATGCAATGATCGCGGTAACTATACGTCAAGATTTAAAGCGAATGTAGTTGGAATACCTCAAGAGATTTTTGACGCGTCTCAATATTTTCTTGATTTTTTTGTTTCATTTTGTTTCATTGATTTTATGTTTCATATAGACTTTCAGTAGCTACGTAATTCATCAACGCCAAGAAAATATCCAATTGGTGGAAGTGAGCATTGTGGAGTTCCGCAAAAATGTCATAATCAGATATTCTAAATATCAAGGATACAATGATTTTGGAATCAAATTTTTCTTGGAGATTACATATGAAGTCTCTCAAAGAGTTACGTGATGAATGGACGAAGGACCTTCGTCATCATCAGCAAGCCATTTTTTTGAATACTATGATTGATTGCAACTCCCGCACTTTTTTCCAAGCTGTTCGTGAGGCAATCAAGACCAAGGATCAGAAAGAACTTCGTAAATGGCTCGCAGCAGAAGAAGAGATCCAAGACATCCTTTATTTTTGGAAATCCGAATGGGGAAACTGGAGTGAGGAAAAGAAAGGAAAAGAAGATTTATCCAAGGTATTTTTGGCACACATTCACTGCGCATTGGGAATCTTGGAGCATGGTGGCACAATAGCAGCAGGAGAAATTCGAAAGATTGCAGAAAAGGCTGCTTTAGACACTGGGTTACCATTTGGACTGGTGAGGGATATTGCTTTTGATTTATCCCAATCCAAACTCCCTGATGCCGAACGTAGCATTACCTTCGCGGTTTTGTTTGTTAGCATGGATCAGGGAATTGTAGAAGATCTGACTTTGGAATTGATGTCTGGTGGAACTAGCGTAATTTACCCAGTTCCTGCGTTGGCATTCATCCACTGTGATTCAGATTTCCAAGAAGCAGAGAAAAATGCTTTAGCCTATATCCAGTCGTTAAAGGTGTGGCCACAAGGGTATGATGTTCGATGGAACTTAAAACGACGCGATGGGAAGCCACTGCCTTCGAATTTGATAGGCAATTCTTTGGGAGGCGCATGGGCTGTAGGATTGGCCAAGCTGGCGATTCTTGACAATCAAGTCCCAACTAGCGGGTTCCTTGATCTTTTAAAAAGATTGGACTTAACTGGAATCTCGATTTCGACTGCAATCGGATCAGATGGTATATTGTGTTCTGTTGGTGGAGCTTTGGAAAAATTGATCGCAGCAGCGCATGGCAAGTCTTTCCCACGCATTCATACGGTTGTGCTCTCTGATCAGCAAGCCTTGGAAAGTGTTCCGCTTATTCCAAATTCAACGAATGCTAAGCTTTTACAAGAGCCTGGGACAGCGTTTCGCATCATTTGTGCGCACACTGTACAAGAAGCAGTGGAGTTACTGTATCAACACAAACGCTGGGTTCATATTGATTGTAGCGTTGCGCCTCGAAATCCTGATTTTGTTGGTCGAAAAAAATTGGTCGAGGGAATAGAGAACTTTATTGTTACTAATAAGTCTGGCTATCTTGTGCTGAGGAGCGGCATGGGAAAAGGAAAAAGCACACTCATAACTGAATTGATCCATCAGCAGATTGAATGTGGACAACCCCCAATCTATCACATCATTGGTTACCATCCATCAGCAAGTGGAAAATTAGACAGCATTATTCGATGTCTTTATGATCGCCTATGCCAAAAATATCTCTTTGTAGAACCAGAGGCATGGGAAGATTTGCCCGATCCAGACAAACTCGAAAAACTTTGTAAACATATTAGCGATAATAAACTTAGAAATACGTTCAAAAAAGAAGTAATTTTAATAGATGCAGCAGATCAGGCAGAAGTGAGCCAAGGCAGCTAT
>JAKLHB010000477.1 GCA_022710345.1 Planctomycetota bacterium | reverse complement strand
TTAATTTTATAGCCTTTCCAAAAACAGGTTGTTGCCGCACTGGTGATGGTGATCCCGCGGGCCCGTTCTTCTTCCAAATAGTCCATCACAGTCGTGCCTTTGTCAACATCTCCCATCTTATGCTCTTTGCCTGTATAATACAAAATGCGCTCAGATGTGGTTGTTTTTCCTGCATCTATATGAGCGATAATTCCAATATTTCGAATGATTTCTAATTGACCCATAGCGATTCCTTTTTTTCTTTTCGATTGAGACTTGCCAGTACGCTGAAGCGGTTGAGCCCCCTAAACTTGCTATGAGATTAAAGTAGAAGCTCTCCAATTGGGAGTGCATCAGAAGGTACCATGCCCATAGTTGCCTAGGATAGTCTCTTACAAGCTTTTTTTTTCCAAATGGATAGAATGAATTTTTCATTTTTGGGGTTCTATCGGAACAGGAAAAATCGAAAGATAGCAAGACTATAGCAAAAAATGCAGCAAAAATCAAAACAGAAAATTGGTTTTTATGATTTTACCAGGTGCAACTGTCTTTTTTCTTGTAACCTTGGCTAATCCTAGCTATACTTTCTCATAGCTGTCCAAATATACTTTTGCCAACAGAAAAGTTACAGACGCAGATATGAACTTATCAACTAATTTATTAATAAGAAAGGCAATAAGTTATGACTGAAACAGAAAAAGCGATTGCAGAAATTTGGGCTTTATTTCGGGAAACTGACAAAAGAATGCAGGAAACTGACAAAAGAATGCAGGAAACCGACAAAAGAATGCAGGAAACTGACAAAAGAATGCGGGAAACCGACCAGCAACTCAAGCAACTGGCTCAATCAAACGATCGCCTGGACAAAACTGTAGAGCGTGTAGCTAAAATTGTAGAGCGTGCTACCCATGAAGTAGAAACGCTAAAAGCCAAATGGGGGCGGTTTGTGGAATACATCCTTGCACCTGGTATTGCGAATGCTTTGCAGGAAAGAGGTATTCCTATTCATACCATTTCTCAGCGTGTCAAATCAAAAGTGCCTGGAAAAGGTATGATGGAAGTGGATATTTTAGGCATCAATCAAGAGTATGTTTTATTGGTGGAAGCAAAAAGTACTTTAAGCAATGAAGATGTCAAATCATGTTTGGAAAATCTAGCCAAATTCAAAAGCTTCTTTCCTGAATATGCCCAGCGTAGACTCATTGGGGCTGTCGCTGGCATTGAAATCACTGGAAATGCAGATCGCCAGGCATATCAAGAAGGCTTGTTTGTTTTAGGAGAATCCGAGGATAATCTGGTCATCAAAAATGATGATCAATTTCAACCTAAAATTTGGTAATTGAAAAATGGCTAACCGATAGCATCTGCTGCAATTGGCGGAAGGTAGCAGCGCCCCAGAAAACATCCAAAAGACAATTTACTTTCTTTGCTATGTAGTTTTGCAGGGCTAGAACTAACCGACAACATCTGCTGCAATTGGCGGAACGTAGCATGGCTTATGGAGTTGTTGTGAAGGCCTCCCAAAAACGTTATAATCATAAATTTTAAAAGGAGTTATGATATGGATAATGTATCAGCAAATGCTTTTAGCATAGTCGAGCAAGCGCTTCAAGAAAAAATTGATTTTTTATGTGAGGAGATGACGCAAGCTTCCCTCACACAAAATTTAGAAAAAATCAGGAATCTTGCTTTTATCATTGATAGAATCAATGCATTGAAACAACGGCTTCATGCTTTGCATAAAGAATTTTTAGAAGTGACAACTTTAGTCAAAGAATTGGCATCTGAGTGTGAGCCAGAGGATACGCAGGCTATACCATTGCCGTCTGCAGAAGCATTGAAAGAGCTTCAAGATAGCTTGGGGATTTCTAAAAAACAAAAAAAACTTTCAACAAAGCATGCGCGTATATCGAGAGGCATCGCCACATCCCAAACAAAATATCGTGTTCCTCTTTTGCAGGCCTTGGTATTGCTGGGCGGATCTGCGAGTATAAGGAATGTATTGGGAAAAGTTTATGAAATGATGAAAGCAACCCTCTTAGAAACAGATCATTTAGAACTGCCAAGCGGTGAAATTCGATGGGAAAATAATGTGCATTGGGCACGTAGCTTTTTGCTCAAGCAAGGCTTGATGGAACCAAGCAAGCAACGCGGCATTTGGCAAATTTCTGCAAAAGGTCGTGAATATTTGGAACAATATCAGGAGCAGCACAAAGAGCCAACGAATCAGGTTCATTCTAACGGCTAAGATAGAAATGGCGACTTAAATGCGAATTCTTATTGTTAGTCATACCTACATCATCCCTGTGAATTTGGGCAAAATCAAGGAATTAGCCCTGCTGCCCGAAGTTGAAAAAGTGGTGGTCATTGTACCGAAAACCTGGATACCTGGCGGGACACAGCAAGGTATGATCCAGCCGCAAGCGCAATCAACTGAAAAATGGGAAGTTATTCCAGTGCGGAATTTTTCGCAGAATCATCAAGGATTGCTATTCTTTGATCCGTATGTAGTATTGCGAATTTGCCAGCGTTTTCAACCGCATATCATCCAGGTAGAGCAAGGAATCAAATCTTTGGCCTATGCAGAGGCAATTTTTTTATCACGTTTGTTGAGATTATCAGCCCGCTTGGTTTTCTTTACGTGGTGGAATATGCCGTATGAAGTGCGCTGGCCTTTGAGTTGGTTGCATTCTTATAATTTGCACCATACGGATGGGATTATTGTGGGAAATCAAGCGGCAAAACAAATTCTGCGTGGATTTGGCTATCAGGGGCCAATCTGCGTTCTGCCGCAGCTTGGCATTGATCTGGATTGGTTTCATCCAGAGCCGCAGCCTCAATTAAAACATGAGCTTGGCATCCGTCCAAATGAGGTTGTGGTAGGCTTCGTAGGCCGTTTTGTGCCTGAAAAGGGTTTGATGACATTAGGCCAGGCTTTATTAGAATTGATAGACCTCCCTTGGAAATGGATTTTAGTAGGACGTGGCCCAGAAGA
>JAKLHB010000476.1 GCA_022710345.1 Planctomycetota bacterium | reverse complement strand
ATCCAGAGAAGCCAGGTGGCCCAGGCGATCCAGAGAAGCCAGGTGGCCCAGGCGATCCAGAGAAGCCAGGTGGTCCAGGTCCAGGCGATCCAGAGAAGCCAGGTGGCCCAGGCGATCCAGAGAAGCCAGGTGGTCCAGGTCCAGGCGATCCAGTTGCTCCTATACCTTCCAACTATTTTATCAGAGAAGGCAACGGTGGCGGTTCTGGCTATGAATTTAAGGACCACTGGTGGATCATCAATGGAGTACAAATGGCCTGGATTCCAGAGAATACCACAGAAACCATCTTTCTCGAAGGCCATTGCGTTGTGTATCAAAAAGACGGTCAATTGTATGTAGCATGGAAAGATGGTGCTGCAAAAAGCAAAGAATTGAACTTAACCAATGCCCAATCCAAGGAATTTTGGAATGAAAAATGGAACCCCTGGCGCACCAATCTGGTCCCCAAACTCAGCGAACTTGCCCAATATCAATTTGAGCGTGGAAATCTAAAAATCCACAAAACCACGACTCTTTCCTTTTTCAGAAAAGCAGAAGATCGCAGCCTGGATATTTTAAATCTTTCCGAGCCCAAAGCGTATCACATTCAACGTGCACCTAAAGAAATGAGCGAGTTTGCAGAGATTATTTTGAAATTGCAAAAAGAAGAGTATGTGCTCAATTCCCTAAAAATTGTGAAAACTGACCCTGGGAAGTTTAACACAATGGTGCAAGACAAGAGCAATCAATGGTGCATATTTCAATGGCAAGCTGGGCAAAAAGCAAATCCGACTCCAGATATATTCACAGAGGCAGACCGCAGTTTCTACGAATCTGATATGAACAACATGGATATTGAAAAATAGCCCAATGCTTTCGATTGATTATCTATTTTTCAGATGCGTAATCTACGGATGAATCCGTGGATTACGCATCAGGAACTGAAGTTGCATTCATTGCGCTAAAACACCAATGCCCTTCCACGCGCATAAAATGATATGATTATGATGTTATGTTCACTTCAAATGATTGCCGTTCGTATGCAAACGTAGGAGCGACCGGCTGGTCGCCCTTCCACGCGCATAAAATTGCCGTTCGTATGCAAACGTAGGAGCGACCGGCTGGTCGCCCTTCCACGCGCATAAAATTGTCGTTCGTATGCAAACGTAGGAGCGACCGGCTGGCCGGCTGGTTGCCCCTTCCACGCGCATAAAATTGTCGTTCGTATAGTAGGAGGCTCATCTATGTGTATTTTTCTGATCAAACACCTATGCCTTTGTGCATGTTTTTTCATTGCATTAACCTCTGCTTGGCCCCAAAATCCTCGCGAGACACTGATCCAAGATATGGTGAAAGTCATTATCAACATAAAAGATACTTCGAATGCTTTTCCAGAGAATGGCGCAGGAGGGAATACAGACCATCCGTATGGAACCACTGCTTTGGCTGTGCTCGCCCTATTAAAAGCCGGCATTTCGCCCCAGGCAGATTCTTCGGAATCCCAAAGCTTGCGGGATGGAATGAACTTTTTACGCAACAAAACAGCATGGAAATATACTTATGATATTGGATTGATGCTCATGGCGATCGAGACATACTGGGAAAAAAATGGAGGCTATGATAAAATATCCACTGAAGATCGGCAAAAAGCAATGAACCTTGCACAACAATTGCAAGATATGCAAACCGAAGATGGATATTGGGGCTATGAAAAAGATTCCAGTCACCTAGATTTATCCTGTACTCAATTTGCTATACTCGGCTTACACTCTGCCACCATGCTTGAAATTAAAGTGAAGCAGAAAACCTGGGAAAGAGTTTGGGGAAAATTAAGCAGAATGCAAAACACGGATGGAAGCTGGGCATACCAATCAGATGCTGGCACCTCTACCATGACCATTGCAGGAATTTGCACCACATTGATTGTCTTTATCCAATATCAACGCCAGGGTCTTTTATCACCTCAGGAAGCAGCAAAGATGAAACAATCAATTCAAAAAGCCATTGAATGGATGCAAGCATCCAATCATAAGGATCCGAGCAGTTCTTCAAGTTGGCCATATTATTTTTTATATGGCTTAGAAAGAGCAGCAGGATTATCCAAAGAAGAACGCCTGTTGCAAAATCCTGGAGTGCAATATATTCAGTCTCATCTTCCTTCTACTTTAGTCGCTGCTTGCTTTACATTACTCTTTCTCTCACAGGCAAGCCTCAATTTCCCCATGCCACCGCCTACGGATGTAGATAAAGGCCATCTTGCATTAGACATCGTTTGTAATCATGCCGAAAATATCATGGTATTTATAGATGGCCGCTATTATGAAAGTGTGAACAAAAAGGAGCATGGTTATCGAATTCCCTTTCCCCAAGGAAAACACAATCTCCTCTTTATCGTAGAAGGCTGCGAACCTTATGCTACAGAAATAGACACCAGCAATGCTCAAACCCTTTTTATTGACCTGCAAGAGCGTTTGAAACCAATCCCCTGGAAACCAAGCGAAGAATGATTTGTTATTCTAACCATTGAACACATTCATCGTCTTATAGCCCTTATCTCCAGCACCAGTGCACAGTTTCTGCAGCACCAGTGCACATAATATATTTTCTTTTTGTGTTATACACCAAATAATCAGAGTTTCTGAAAGGAAAAGAAAATGGAAGAAGAAAAGAGATTAGCCGAATTGCTAAAAAGCATATCGGGAGAAGAAATGGAAAAGAGAAAAGAAAGATCATTGGAAGAGATTCTATTCAAACTAGGTCGGATATATAGCATGCTGAGAGCGAGAGTGGAATGGATAGAAAAAGTGCTGCAAGAGCCAAAAAAAAAGCATGAAGAAGAACCCAAAGTAGATTGGGAGAAATTGAGTGAAACAGAAGTGATGATAGCGGGAGGATTAGAAGCATTGGTATGGAAAGGAGATATGCCAAAGCACGATGAAACAGAAAGCACAGAAAAATGGCTTGGGCAATGGATAGCCGTGTATGTAAAGAAAGGATATCATGA
>JAKLHB010000475.1 GCA_022710345.1 Planctomycetota bacterium | reverse complement strand
GCCTAGAATACGCGTGAGATTAGCAGCAAGCGCTGTCTTTCCTGTACCAGGATAACCTTGAATCAAAATTCGATTGCATAAACCCAATTGCTGGGCACCTAAAAATGTATGCTCCACTGCTTGCTCCAACTCAGCTTGAATCCAAGGCGAGATAATGTATGCTTTTTGATGCAAAGCCGTCAATACCCCAAAATCAGCCATGCCTTTTTTTTGGCTCTCATAAGCCTCAAACTCAGCAGGTAGAAAATATCGGTATGCTACAGTAAGCTCTGCTGATGTTTCCTGAATGCTTTTTTCATTAGGTGCTAAGCAGAATAGGGGAGAAAGAATCAAAGATTTATTTTGATAAAAAAGTTTTAGTTCTTTCTCTTCTTTCTTAAACGTTACTTCTTGAAAAAATTTTAATTCCTCAAGCACAGCCAGAATTTGGCTGCGGCATTCTTGGATATCTAATGAAGTAACTGCATCTTGAGAGCGATTTGCCAATTCATAAAATCTGTTCAGGTTCATCATCCTATCTGCAGAATTGGGTCTTCTCCAAGATGAATATCTTTCCCGCATTTGCTGCAGTGGCTGCAAAGATAATGCGATGTGATTTTCCATAAGAATGTTCATGAGGAAACGAATGCACTGCAAGGATTGAGCAGGCGATGAAAAAGCCTCGTAGCTAAAGAGCTCATCATACGTATGTACCAATGGTTTAGCCTGCAAGTATTCTAAAAGCACTAACTTTGCCAAAAATCGCAATACATTCTCATACAACACTTTGGTATTTTCAAGAATTTCAATCTCTGGCGCATCTGGACGCTGAAGCTTTACATACAAAGCGTCCATGCTAGGAGATAAACCGATCGCATTCATAGCATTTTCCTCACAGCCAAGCTGCAAGCCTGACTGCATTCCTATGTTTTGGAATCTGGATGGACGAATTCCAAACGAATTTCGAACTCCAGTTTTCCTTCTTCATGCTGTTTGGGATCTTTTTCTTGCACAATTTTAAGCTTTGGATTTTCCTCTAGGGCTTGGCGAAACTTTTTGAGCATAGTATAAACATCAACGCTTGATTCTTCCACAATCCCTTTCAAAATTAGGACGATTTTTTTTTCACTTTGCTTTACCACAATCTGGCTTAAGCAGATATAATCAGGGATATTTTGCGGAAGCCATTGCAGCAAAGCAAGGATATCCTGATTGGCATATACCAAAGGCAGGATTGCTTGAACCCGAGCCCAATTTGCCTGATTTTGTTCCGTAAGTTCTTGGATTCTTGCACTGCGCGTCAGCATGTTTTGATATTTGCCTTCTAGTTGTTGATGCATCTCCATACTTTCGGTATGAAGAGACCCAATGCGCAAAATGCAAAACAAAGCGCATAAAAACGCAATCGCAATTGCAGCGTATGCAAACACTTGACGATGAAGCAATTCCCGTTGCCTACGTTTACATGCACTCCAAAGTTCTAGCGGCACTTCACTTTGCCTTGCCAATGATGCGAGGCCAGCAGCAACTGCAAAGTTGCTCAGAGATTTTACAAAAACCTGGTCTGTGGCAGGCAGATCAATTCCTAACTTAGCAATTTCCAAAGGTTCAACAGAACAATGAAATCTCGATTCCACGGACTGAGTCCAACTTGCATCTTGATGAACATATAAAATACGCTGGATTTCTAATTCTCCCAGCTTGAGCTGTAACCGAGCGAATTTCAAGGAAGCATCCAAAATATCTGCAATTTGTTGATGTTCTGCTAAATTGCCTTCCGTGTCCATGCGTTGTATAGTCGGACTATCAAATGGATTTTCACGTTTGGCTTCGGCTTTTTCCCATTCTGCATCACTCGCTTGAGTGCTCGTTGCATTTCCAGTACTCAAGTTACGCAAAAAAGATAGCTCAATTTCTGAGCATATCGCCAAATCTGTTTGGTTTTGAGAGATTCCTAGAAGGCATACATGCTCTCCTGTTTTTTTGTGGCTGAATTGGAGATATGCATGAGCTAATGCAAGACTGCTTGGAACAAAACCATGGATTCCAATCCCAGCCTGTTCCAAAAATTGTGTTACCTCTTGCAGAAAAGAGTCATGCGCAATCACCAACAGCATGATGCCGCCTGGAACATTAGGCACCACCAGCTTGATCCGTAAAAAACTGGACTCAATGGGAACACCAATTTTCTCTTTCCACTGATCTACTTCCATATCCATGATAGCCTGGATTTTTTCTTGCGCATAAGTCATCAAAGGGATATAACGAATATTGATATTTTTGCCCGAAATACCAACTAATCCATTCCGAATTTTCCAATGTTCTTTTTGCAAAAATTCCCTTAGTTTTAGGGCATTGCTTGAACTGAAACAATCCTCGTCCTTGGGAAAAACAAATTCAGACAACCTTATCAATTTTGGAGGGTTGGTTACATAACTTATTTGTGCAAAATGAATTGAAGTAGAACCAATGTTAATTCCAACCCCAATTTTCCCTGGCATATTGCTTCTCCCTATTTCCAAAAATGATTAGCCTAAAAAAAAAGCGGCTGATTTAGCCGCTTCTGGTGGGCGGTACTGGATTCGAACCAGTGGCCTTCACGATGTCAACGTGACACTCTAACCATCTGAGCCAACCGCCCAAGTTATGAAACTATTATATAATTTTTTAGAAAAATGTCAAGAAAAAAATTGATTATAGAAAAAATTTTTTCTTGATCAAAAAGAAGGATTCACGAATCCTCCGTTGAAGAAAATCGCTTTGTAATTTGATGGAACTTCATGTAGTACAATGATTGCATCATTATTTGGATTTATTGTAGGTAAATACAGCGCTTCCCAATCGTATTGAATACAATATTCAGCATGAGTCAATCATGGCACTCAACATACAAGAGCCCATTCTTGTATTCAACTCAATCGAGAACCGCTGTAACAATACTATTTCGCGGCAAAAAACACAAAAGAAAAGGCAAAATGGCAAATTGCCATAATTTCCAAATTGACCCTGCAAGCAA
>JAKLHB010000474.1 GCA_022710345.1 Planctomycetota bacterium | reverse complement strand
ATGATGCGTTTGGGTGGGACATTGCCGCTATCTGTTTCATTGAAAACCGTCATGCGTTTGCCAATCCAGTTGATCACATAGAGCTCTTGATTATAGCTTGCCATACATTCTGGTATATCCAATTGTGTATTGGGACCTTCGATGCTGCGCACAATGGAAGCTGCCCGTTCTTCTGATTTGGATGGATGGTAGTCCTCATTTAAGCACCTTAATTTATTATTGCTGGAATCTACAACCCATAATTCGAATTTGTTTGTGAATGGATTATAGATGACCTCCTCATCCTCACATCCGCAGTTAGTTCCTAACCCATTGATTGCAAGTAAACATAGCAGCAGAATTACTAAAATTCGTTTTATCATACAATCCCTTTCTTTTCTATAAACCATAATATATTATACAAAAATAAGTTAAAGAAAATTGCAATCTACATATACAAAATAGTTGCTTTTTGAAGTATATTTAGGTATACTCATTTTTTTCGAGAAGAAGTTGAGAAAATCAGGTGCAATTGATATCTAAATCCCAAGAAAGGCAGGTGTTTATGGCATCCGGTATTGTTGGATATGGGACTTATATACCACGCTATCGAATTCGAGTCGAAGATATTGCCAAAGTATGGGGGACTGATGCTGAGAGCTATAAAAAGGGGCTGATGTTGCAAGAAAAAGCAGTGCCAGGTCCGGATCAAGATGTGATCACCATGTCGGTCGAAGCTGCGAGATACGCACTTGCCAGAGCGCAAATTGATCCCCAAAAACTTGGCGCAATCTACATTGGCTCAGAATCGCATCCTTATGCAGTAAAACCTAGCGGCACTGTGGTGGCAGAGGCCATTGCTGCGACTCCCAAGATTCACTGCTCGGATTTTGAATTTGCGTGCAAGGCTGGTACAGAAGCCATGTTTGTCTGCTTTGGTTTAGTGAAAAGTGAGACCATTGAGTATGGGCTTGCCATTGGTGCGGACACTGCCCAAGGTGCGCCAGGCGATGCGTTGGAATTTTCTGCTGCAGCCGGTGCGGCTGCGTATATTTTTGGCCGAGAAAATATTGCTGCAGAAGTATTGGAAACCTTTTCCTTTTGCACAGATACACCCGATTTTTGGCGACGCGAATATCAACATTATCCTAGACACGGCAGCAGATTTACGGGCGAACCCGCCTATTTTCGACATACTTTGTCTGCGGCTCAAGCCATCATGGAAAAAGCAGGCAAGAAACCAGAAGATTTCACCTACGCAGTATTTCATCAACCGAATGGGAAATTTCCCATGCTAGCCGCCCAAAAGCTTGGTTTCAAAAAAGAACAGTGGCAAGATGGCCGTTTGTCTCCGACATTAGGGAATACCTATTCTGGTGCTTCTCCTATTGGCTTAGCAGCCATCTTAGACAAAGCACAACCTGGTGATACAATTCTGATGGTATCCTTTGGCTCAGGTGCAGGCAGTGATGCCTTTATCTATAGAGTCACCGACCAGATTCTTAAAATTCGAGACAAAGCACCTAAGACAAGAGTGCAATTGGACACAGCCAAGCAATATCTGGATTATGGAACTTATGCCAAATTCAGAGGCAAAATTTTGAAAGACTAAAGGAGACCCTATATGCGCGATGTAGCAGTGATTGGAATTGGAATGAGCAAATGGGGCGAATGCTGGCAACATTCTCTACGTGATCTTTTTGTATCAGCCGCGCTCCAAGCCATTGATGATTGTGGTGTTTCCCGCTTAGATTCTATGTACGTAGGCTGCATGGCTCCAGGATTATTCAATGGTCAAGAACATATAGGCCCCTTGCTGGCAGACTACCTTGGTGTTACTCCGATTCCAGCAGTCCGCGTGGAATCTGCCTGTGCTTCTGGTGGACTTGCATTTCGGCAAGCCTATATGGAAGTTGCCGCTGGATTTTCTGACATTGTCCTGGCTGCTGGCGTGGAAAAAATGACAGATGTAGATGGTGAAGCAGCAACGTATGCCCTAGGTACAGCAGCAGATCAAGAATATGAATCATTCCAAGGGATTACATTCCCTGGGCTATATGCTTTAATTGCAAGAAGTTATATGCAAAAATATGGCCTTACAGTGGAAGATTTGGCTGCTGTTGCTGTCAAAAATCATAGTCATGGCCTAAAAAACCCACGTGCCCAATTTCAGCGTGCCATCACAGTAGAAGAAGTCCTTCAATCTTCCCTGGTGGCTGATCCTTTGCATCTCTTAGATTGTTCTCCGATTACAGATGGAGCGGCTGCTGTGATTTTGTGCCCTTTGCGCAAGGCCATGAAACTCAGTAAGCATAAACCTGTCAAAGTGATCGGCTCTGGCCATGCCACCGATACCATTGCATTGCATGCAAGAAAACAACTGGAATTTTTCTATTCTAGCGCTAAGGCTGCTGAGAAAGCATTCCAGATGGCCGAAGTGACACCCCAACAAATTGATGTGGTCGAGGTGCATGATTGCTTCACGATTGCAGAAATTTGTGCGCTCGAATCCATCGGTTTATTTGAACCTGGCCAGGCTGGTAAGGCTGCAGCCCAAGGGATCACTCACCTTGGAGGCAAATTGCCAGTCAATGTTTCAGGCGGACTGAAATCCAAAGGACATCCTGTGGGTGCCACAGGAATTGCGCAAATCATCGAAATCGTAGAGCAACTGCGTGGAACTGCTGGCGAACGCCAGGTGGCCAATGCAAAAATCGGATTGACCCACAACATGGGCGGTACAGCAGCAAGCACTGTGGTTCATATTTTGGAGGCGTGCTAATATGTTTCCACCAAAAATCTGGCGAGAATTTCCTCAGCGCTATCGTTTAGAAGCATCTCAATGCCAAAAATGCAATAAAATTGCATTCCCACCACGACTGGTATGCCCAGGGTGCGGTGGTCGGAAATTCAACGCTATGAAGTTGGCCAGGCAAGGAAGATTAGTGCATTTTACCATCATTCATACACCACCCGCTGGGTTTGAAGATCAATCCCCGTATGCAGTAGGTATTGTGGAACT
>JAKLHB010000473.1 GCA_022710345.1 Planctomycetota bacterium | reverse complement strand
TTTTTTGGCAAAAGGCCATGCAGTCATCCCAAGAAACTTGCTCCACCGGCCGGTCTGCGCCTTTGAAACCAGACGGATTCGTCCCCATCACTCGCTCATACACTGCCTGCGTTACCTCTGTCTTGCTGATCAGGTACGGCGATAGCGTGACCTGGTGCTGCACTTCATCTGAATCGCGGCCGGATTCGCTACTCGGGCTTCCCATCATGAATGTCCCTCCTGGAATCAACACAAATTCCAGCCCGGGAATCAACACAAATTCCAGCCCGGTTTTGTCGTGGCGGTATTCCTTCACCGTGTTTCTCACGCCGCCGCACGTGTAGGTTTGCGTGCGCAGGTACGTGAAGCCAGGATAGGCACCGGCTTCAGGTTGGGTGGGCTGCGGTGGTCTGACCACCACAGGCTCTTCCACAGGCTCTGGTTTGGCCGTGATCCAAATTTCCTTGGTTGCTGTTTGGAGTATATCTTCGAGCGTGGCAAAGCTCACGTCCACGGTGATTCTTCCTGTTCCAGGACGATAGGCTTCTAGGGGATAGGTGCATTTCCACTGTTGTTGCGGCTTGAGCAGGGTTTGAGTTGACCAGGTCCGATTTCTGATTCCTTGATACGCTAGGCTTTGCAATCGCATCTCGATCCTCATGGTATCCTGGGCACGAGGGCTTTTATTCGCCACCATAATTTCATAATTTCCTGTTGCTTCCTCCTGAAGGTTCGATGGGCCAGTGATGCTGATGCTGATGTGTTCTGCCTTGATGCTTGGTTCTATCACGGTGAAGACGATTTTTTTCTTTTGGCTCAGGCTTCCTACTTGAAGCTCGGCTTCGATTGTATACTCTCCAGGCGTGTTGTCCAATAATTCTAACGCCACTGTATAGCTTTGCGATTTCGTGGATACTTTGGAACGACCAATGAGTTTTTGCACCTCTTTGATTCCTCTGCCTTTGATGCTGATTTCATCTTTGGCTCCACTTGGCGGCAACTGCTGTGTTAGCCATGTTAGCTTCACATAGAGCGCTTCTCCTAGTTCAAACCCGGTTTTCGGCCGTCCGAATTCGTCCTGCATCTGCGCTGTTTGCAAGGTATACTGGGCCAATCTTGGCGGTGTTGGATTGACCGGTGGTGTTGGATTAATTGGCTGTGTCATCGGCGGTTGGGAGGTTTCTCTTTTTTGCAACGCGGGGATCTTAAATTGTTCATCCCATCGCTTGGGCAGCAGGTATTTTCTGGGGATCTGCTCCCCTCTCGTTCGTTCCAACAATTGCTTTTGTGTGTAGAGAAAGCCTTCTTCGAGCGTGACGCTGCCATCCCTATTTCCATCCGCTTTCCCTTGTTTCAGGCCTTCCAGCAAGTAGTAGGTGAATAACCCTTGCTTTTCCTCTGTGTCTTCTTGCGATATTTGATCTTCTTGCGAAGAGCTGAAGATGGCGATTTGCTGATTGAAGTCTTCAGATACGGTACGACCATCCGAAGATGCGCTGTCTCTTCTGGCCAACATTGCTATTTTTTCATGGTGTTCTCTCGACAATGCTCCCATCTGCACGTCTTTGACTTGAAATGCTTTTGCCGCTCTTCCGCTATGACACGCATCTAAGAACGCGATCACTTTTTCTGTGGGCATTCCTTGCAGCATTGTCCTAAAGTCTGCCATTGGATAGGCTGTTTCGGCAAATTGGGCTGTGTCTGTGTCCTGCATCAAAAAGTATAATTCTCCCTGCGCATCTGCTCCTCCATGGCCTGAGAAAAATACCATGATGATCTCGTCTTTCCTCGCTTTTTGCTGGATTTCCTCTAGGCTTTTCTTGATATTGCTTAATGTGGCACGGGTTTCTGTCAAATAGTACAACTGCTTCTCTGGCACTCCTAACGACAACAGGTATTGGCAAAATACCCCCGCGTCTTTTTCTGCAAACATCAAATCTGGAATCGCTGTGTCTTCATAATTGCTCACTCCCAGGATCAATCCCCATATCTTGCTTGCATACGCTGGCGGCTTTGATGCTTTTTCCAGTTCCGCTGCTTTTTTCATGTCCTCTGGCAATGCTTCCCATACGCTTCCTCGCGTTTTTACAAAATCTTCGAATGCGTCTCGAAATTCTCGACTAAATTCTGCTTTATATAGCTTTTGCAATGCTGCCTCAATGGCCGCTTCTTCATTTGGAATCGTGCAATCTCTTACCCTGAGTTCGGCTAGGATTTGTTCCTCTGATTTTTTCTCCATGTCTCGTGCGTCTAGGATATTCCCCAATGTCATTGGCCTCTCATGCCTTGCCAACCCGGCTCGTTTCGCATTGGATTGCGTATCCAGCAAACCGAGTTTTACACTCAACATTCCTATTCCTACACTCAGCAAAAACAAGAAAATAATCCATTTCCACATAATCAAAAACCTCCATTGAATACGGAATCAACACATTGAATACGGAATCAATCCATTGAAATACGGGATCAACACATTATCATATCATCAATCTTTATCAGACGATGCCTATGCTTCCTTTTCTTTTTCGCTTGCCTCCGCGTATTCAATCACCATGATGTTGTGCTGCATGAGCGTACCTGCTGCGGTTTTGGAAAAACCTGCGTGGGCGTAGTACATGGCGTATATCTGGGTTAGGCCATAGAGTCGTTGCAAGGCTTGCAAGCCTTTGATAAAATGCTGGGCTTGGGCTAGGCTGATTTTTTGCTTGAGCTTTTTTACCTCGACCACGAGCATGCCTTTGCATTTGACAACAGATGCGGCAGGCGCTGCTGATGCTGTTGATGCAGTCGCTGCTACTGATGCTGCTGGTGCAGGCGCGGCAGGCTCTGCTGCTGATGCAGACGCTGCTGCTGATGCTGCTGATGCAAGCGCTGCTGCTTGTTGCATGAGCGGTCTTGATGACGTTCCAGCCGCGTTGCTGGCTAAACTTACGCTTGCATAGTCAATCTTGGCTATAGGAAGGTCGCTCAAAGGCAACTGTGTTGGGTCAAGATCGCACACGCAATCCAATTCATACCCTTGTTT
>JAKLHB010000472.1 GCA_022710345.1 Planctomycetota bacterium | reverse complement strand
ACCATCCAATTGTTCTTTGTTTTCTGGCATGACTTCTTGTAACGCGCGCAAGATAAAAGCATGCGATTCAATGGTATCATTGTACCATAGCCAGGAACGATCTTCTGCTGCCCAGAATGTGCCCTGGTCTTCTTTGGTAATGGAGCCGTCCATGATGCTTGCCATGATCAAGCGAGCATCCTGATCCCGGTTCATGCGCTTGAGGGTTAACGCTAGGTAAGCCTTTAGATATGGGCCTAGTTCTTTCCAATGGCTAAAGCAATGATTGGCCATTTCCACACGGAATTCCTGGCTAAACGATTCGCTGTAATACGATTCAGGATAGCAGGATAATACATAATTAAAGTAGGTCAAGAATGGATAAACGTATGGTGGCTTGTCCCAGTCTATTTTTTGGTATTCTTCTTTGACGAAATCTTCTAAATACTCCCAGGCTTTTTGGCACATATCTTCGGGAATCGCAACTTTAAACTCCAAGGCATTGCCAAACCCGGCCAGAATGTACAGAGTCATGTATGGACTTGGCTTGCCGCCTGCCCACCATGGGAATGAACCATCGCTGTATTGAGCCTTGCGCAATATGGCAAGGCTGTCTTCTCGATGTGCTTTGGCAATTTGAGGATCCAATACATTGATGAGGCCACTCATGTCTTGTGCACCGCCTTTGGCAAAATTTAGCCAGGGGGTTTCTTCCAGGGACATTGTGCGATTGGGATCTTCTAGTTCCCAAGGCTGCCATTTGGTCTCGCGTTGGCTCATTTCCTTAGCCATTTGGGCAATGCTTGGGTATCGTTCATACATGGAGCTGACAATACCCGTGGATATGAAGCGGTTGAGTGTCTGTTCCACGCATTGATAAGGATAATGGTCCAGGTATGGCAACGCTTGAATCACGGAATAGATCAGTTGCGCATCTAAGGTGACGATCAAAGATTGATGAATGAGTGTAGGATCATTGACAGAATTTTCTAAATCCTGCATCACAAGTGTTTTGGATTGTTGATCTTTTAGCGATATGAACTTAGATTGGATCAGGTGGATTCTACTGGGAAGAATTGGAACCGGCCGAATTTCAGCATCTTGATAATTTTCAGTTTTGGCAATGACTTCAAACGCGCAGCTTGCTATTTTTTTAGGAACAAGCAATGGCCAGGACAAGGTGGTGCTGCCTTTTGCATCCATTTGCCAGGTCTGTTCTGCAACTTGGATTCCAAAGTCAATAGTTTTGTCCTGGTTGGTGTCTGGATCAAAGATTCTCAGGTGCAAAGTCCCTTGCATGGCTTCGTCTGTGGCATTGTTAATCATTACTTTTAAGGTTGAGGTATCTTCTTCTCGGAAGAATCTGGGCAAATATGGCCGGACCATTAAGCTTTTGCGTGTGATAACTTCGCGTTTTTCAACCATGAACATAAGGTCTTTGGTCATGGCATGAATATAGAGATTCCAGGAAGTCAGGCTATCTGGCATTTGAAATTCAATCTTTGTATTTCCGTCTGCATCAGTCAATAGATGCGGTTTAAAAAATGCAGTCTCTGCAAAGTTAATCCGTGGAGTACTAGGCTCAGGTTTGGATGCCTTATTTGGAGTAGATTCATCAGGCTCGGCTTCTTCTATCGGACATGGTGCGGCTTCTTTTGTTGCGTAATCTATGCTTCCACCCGGTACTGGACCTTTGATTGTTTGCGATATTGATTCTTTATCTATGTATATGGAAGGCAAATAATTCGCATGAATTGAGCTTGCAAGAGAGAGTAAGCCTCTTTTGTCTGCGTATAAAGAAGCAATCTTAGGATAGAAATGTGGGCCAAAGAAATCCAGGCTGCGGTCATACATATAGGCCAATATTTCTGCTGCCACGTATTCAGATCTTGGCCCTTTGACTTCAATGGTCCAGGTCTCTTTTTGACCAGGATGCAAAAGATTCCGAAAGCTGCTCAACGTGAGCTTAAGCTCTTTATTATCCCATGGCACATAGAGATTTGTTTGTTGCTCATACAGACGATAGTCTTGGATTGCCCAAATGCGTAGGCTCAATCCACCACGCATATCTTCGGTGATCATCATTTCTTTGATCTGAGTTTTTGATGATAATTCACGATTTCTCAATTTGTTTGATTGATGAATTTCATACCAAAATGGAGGATTGCGAAATCCAGAGCCTACAAAAATTTGTGCTTTTTCTCCGACTTTGAGCTGATTGGTACGTGTGAGCAAAAAAAATGGAATGCCAAGGTTCAGATCAGATTCTGCCACAATGAATTCGCGGGATGTTTGGTATTGACTGCCAAATGAATCTGTGGTTTCGTAATAGAGACGATATGCTCCACCCGATAATTTCGGCAATTGTACCAATGCTTTGCCGTCGCTGTCATGGAGCACAGCATTTTGATATAGCATTGCTCCGTCTTTGAGGCAATATAAATATTGCTGCAAGGATTTATCTGTTTCCCATCTTGGCCGTTGGGTATCGCCCTGTGTTCGTTGTTCTAAAAGACCTTCCATGATAGGAAATTTGTCTGGAGTCAAGACTTCTGCAGGTACCTGGAGCTTGACTAAACGATAGAAGCCAGACCCTGCTTGCGGCACATTGCTTAGATCAGTTTTGAGGATGCTGATGGTTATATTATCCTCTGGCACAAAGTAATTGTAGGGGAATTCGTATTTTGCTTGCACAGCCACAAATCCAATGGGATAAACTTTACTGGCTGATTTGGTCTCCCCGCCTTCATCAGTGATTTCCACAGATACTTGGAAGCTATAAAAAATGTCCTGTATCTTGGCCAATGTAGGATCCACTTTGGGCACAAATGGAATCTTAAATTTTCCTTCATTGTCCAATTGTGTTTGGCCTGAAGCGACTTCGTAAGTATAGCGATTGATTTCACCTATAGAATAGAACCATCCATACCACCAAGGCCAGACAGGCACTCGCACCACTCGATATTTTACTTTGCCAGAAGTTACTGGAAGGCCAAAATAATACATGGATTGGCCTGAAACTGAAGC
>JAKLHB010000471.1 GCA_022710345.1 Planctomycetota bacterium | reverse complement strand
GCACAAAATTTGGAAAAGATTATACCTTGCCTCTGCGAAAAAATAAAGAAAAATTGCAAAAGATTTTCTTGCACAATGGCTATCTCAGGCCCGTACATCAATTTTTGGACATATACCTAGATGGACATGACTTAGCAATTTTTTTAATTTTTCATAGTTTTTTTTAGTGAGATAGGCAATGCCTGTCTCTTTTTTTATTTACTTTTGCTGGTTAGATAGCTATATTAGCTATGTCATAAAATTAGGTGAATGTGGGCATTTTTGGATTTTCGCGGGCAGACTAGAACAGTCACTTTGCCAATTGCTTTGCATTTTGCTATGTAAGGCAAATCAGCAAAAACTTAGAAGGGAATACTATGATAAGAAGCAAAATGGGTTATGTCTTTTTGAGCATCATGAGTTTGATGGGATGTTGGATGTTACAGGCACAAGAAAGTGTTCGTGATCTTGAAGAAGAAGGTGTTCAAACCAAATATCTGACCCCAAACCAAGTGGATACATGGAATATAGAAGGAATTGCCAACGAGATTTGGATGGTGCATCTGCAAACCCATCAATTTGATCCTGTGCTCGAAATTGCCGGGCCAGATAACAAAGTTTGGGTAGAAGTAGATGATCCAGGCAGCGAAAGTTGGACAGTTTTTCATGTTCCTAAAGATGGGAATTATGAAATTCGTGTGCGTGGGTTTCAATACAAAGGCGGCGGGAATTATTCTTTATACATCAAGCGATACACAGGGACAGAATTGGCTTTAAATACCACGCAGCAGGGAATATTTGGCGAAAATCGCAAGCAACTTCACTTTTTTCAAGCACAATCTGGACAAATTGTAGTCCCTTATCTCCAAGGCCAAAAACTAGATGCGTGGACTGTGTTTGATTCCAAGGGCAAGCCTATGCAATATCTTTGGGAATCCACAATTCCCATCACAAAAGATGGGCTATATTATATTTTGTTGCAGGGGGAGCCTGGCAATCGCTATAGCATTGAGCTGCGGGTTGCCAAAGTTTATGGCCATTGCGTGCAGCAAGAGATTAAAGGCAGTTTAGAAACAGAAAACATGGCTGTGCATGAACTAGAAGGCAAAGCTGGCCAATTTTGGGTACTTGAATTGGAAAAAGAAGGCAGGCTAAAAACAAGGTTCATTTATCAGCCTCGCACTATCAGCAAGTGGAAAGACAAGAGTGAGCCAATTCAATTTTTCCCTATTGCTAGCAAAGGCAACCGATTGCAATGGGCTGTTACCTTGGGCAGAAATGATCGTTATGAACTTCAACTGCTAGCACGTTCTCCAGTTCAATACAAATTGCGCATCCTAGACCCTACCTGCGCAATTTCTGCACCAAGCGTGCTCACCCAAACAATCCCTATTGCAGGCACGGCTTTTTTTACGTTTTTGGCTAAATCTGGTCAATGGATGCGCCTATCAGCCTCGTCCAAAGATTTTGACCCTATCTTACGGCTCTATCATCCAAATGGCCAATTGATTCAAGAAAATGATGACAGCCTGGGATTTCAAAGTGAAATCGTCATGATGTTTCGAGAGTCAGGGTTGTACCGTGTCCAAGTGGGGTCTGTGGGGCATGGAGGAAGTGGAGAATTTCAGCTTGCCCTGACAGAACAGCCCGTGCCACAACTTGCTTGGAATCAAAAAATCCAAAGTACCATAGCATCTGGAAGTATACATTATTGGGCATTGCAAGGCCAGGCTCAAAAAACAGCGATTGTCTATGCAGAATCCGCTGCCTTTACTCCGTATCTTGAATTATACAGCCCGCAAGGGATTTTACTGGCTAAAACATCTTCCGAAAGTGCGAATGCAGGACTTTTTTCCATCACATTCCCAGAAACAGGCACGTATATTCTTTGGGTACAGACAACAAAAGATGGGCAAGGAGCCTATACACTGAGAGTGCTGGGGGTTGAATAAAAAAGACTGATTATAATGTTTTTTGGACAATCCTTTCTTCCAATTGCAGCCGATGCTGTTGGCTATTTTCTAACCTGCAAAGCAACACAGCAAAGCAGATAACTGGGCTTTGGCTGTTTCTCAGATGCTGATCACGATGACTGGCTCTTTTTTGATAAAGCTCACATTCGATATATATATGATTCCATCAAATCAATCCGTTCCAAATGTAGCAACATCTGGATCAATTCTTCTACTTTTTTATTCATAACATCTTGGAACTCTTTTAAGAACTGATCATGCAGCAAATTACTACATTGGAAAATTGGAAAATGGTGTTAGGATACGCAGGTTTTTGTAAATTTTCCTTAGCAATTCAAGGTCTTTTTCTGTAATATGCTTAATTGATCATGCAACAAATTACTACATTGGAAAATGGTGTATTGTTTCATACAAGCGACCAAGATTTTTGGGAGGTTTTTTGATGAAAACGCTACCATGTATTTTATGCTTTATTTTCGTCATAAGCTTTGGATCAATGAATGTTTTGGCCAAGCCAGGGGACCTGGACACAACATTTGGAGAAGATGAGGGATATGTTATATGCGATAACCACTCTAATATCCCTGAACCAATGATATATTCAAGTGCCGTTCAACCATGGGACAAAAAGATACTCGCGTTAGGAACTGCCTATCAGCCAGGTTCTCAAAGACGTAACACTTTTTTAGGACGTTATAATGAGGACGGAACAGTGGATAGTGCAGGATTTAATGCGCCACTAGGAGAGGTTACTATCCCTTTTACTGATACGCAAGATACCTTACCAGCATCCGTGCTGCTTCTGCCCAATAAGCAAATTCTGGTACTCGTCAACTATGTCTATCCTGACAAAGCAAAAGCAGATTATGATTTCGGCATAGTACGGGTAAATCCGGATGGCACGTTTGATGAATCGTTTGGCAAAGTGCACAAACTAAACGGAGATGCCAATGCTAAGATCAATAAAGCCGTACTCCAGAATGATCGAATCATCGCCGTAGGAGAGTATTCCTCAGAATTAGGTGGCACTGATTTTCTCATTGTCTGCATGAAAAT
>JAKLHB010000470.1 GCA_022710345.1 Planctomycetota bacterium | reverse complement strand
AGCTATCTTGCAGCAAGGTTTTGTACCTTATGGATAGGCTGTTTCCTTTTACAGTACCTGTGAGGAAGTTCAACCGGATTTCTAAGCCTTTGGCTGTGATCGAAACGTATCCAACATCCGAAATTGGTAAAAATGCTCCTCCATTTAGGCTATATTCAGCGGTATTGGCAACATAGAGTTGGTTGTTATTGAGATTATCTGTGAATTTAGAATGATCTGTTCCAACTGGATCATTGAATGTACCTGGAGTATCTGCTCCGAATTGGTATTCATTGAGGTATTGAATCTGGGTTCCTGCTTCAAACCCATCTGTAGGATGTGGCGTGGGTGAAACAATGGTTTTATCTTGCGTTACGTCAGGATCAAGTAAATTTTCAATGAACAAAGATTTTGAAGCCGAAGCAGAGAGCACACAATTGGCGATTGTCGTGACTGTCCCAGTTGCTGTGTTTTGAAAGCTAGCGCCGGCTTGGCAAGGATCACCTGTGATGGCACCGTTAATACTCATGGTTTGGCCATTGGCCACATTGGGAGCAATGGTCCAGGTTAGTGTATTCCCTGCTTGGGTCAATGTTCCCTGGCTTACGCTGGCTGAGCCTAAGATATATTGGGTTGGCAGGGTATCTGTTACCACAATATTGCCTTGCAGCTTATCAGCGTTGGCTGTGGTAATGGTGATTGTATATTGCACAGGATCATTCAATTTGACAAACGTGGCTACATTTGCTGTTTTGCTCAAGGAAAAACCAGGGCCTAGCCCAACACTAAAACTCCCGAAGGTATATGGAGGAGCAAATATAGTGCCGCATTCATTCTTATAAACAGGCGCATAAGTTATTGGCCCACTGGCTGTACCTGCGCAAAAATCCTTAATTCCTAGCATATAGGATAAGGTGACAGTTTCTCCACCTGCAATGATGCCACCATTTGCCTGATATATAAATTTGCCATTGGTACTATTATAGGCAAAATTGCTGCTGAGTCCTGAGATGGCGACATTGGTGTAAGTATTGTAATTTGTTTGAAGTTCAAAGTCTTTTGCTATTCCAGCACCTTGATTTTCAATGGGAATGCTCACAGATGCAGTGCTACCATAAGGAATGACAACATTGCCGACTGTGTAGGTGATGCCTGGTTGCCGGACAAAAAACCTGACAGCGGCTTCGGATTTAATCAAGGTTGCATCGCAACTATGATTGGCATACGCTGTATTCACCAAATCAAAGCATGAATTTACCTTGGTTTGTAAGTTAAATGATCCTGATGCACCTGTTGCAAGTTCTGTGAACAATTTGTTGGTATCGCCACTCACATACAAAAGTCCAGCGCCAATTGTGTCTGTGACATTCACATTGAAGAGACTTCCATCGCCATTATTCGAGGCTGTGATTTGCCACTCAATGATATCTTGTCCATACGCAGAAGGCTCTGTGGTGGGTTGTGGTAAAGGAATCCCATTGACTTTGATGGCCAGCTTAGTGAGTACCAAATGTCCTTCCCGAACCACAAAATTTTGGATTTGTGTTTTGGTCAAGTTATTAGGTGGATTCACAGTGGCGCGATAGGATGCTGTGACTTGATCGCTTTGGCTTCCAGCAACTGCAGAGCAGGTGGTTTTCAAACGATAGGTAATTACAATACTTTGCCCAGTATTGAGCTGATTATCGCCGGCAGTTGGGAAATCCCAGCGCAATGGATTGCCAGCACTTCCATCGCCTGATACATTGTATGCAATGTTGACCCCATTTTTAGTGACACTGGTGGTGCTATGGTATGCAAAGCCAGGTGTTGTTAAAACTGTGGTCAAATAAACACCATACGCGATCGAAGGCCCTGGATTTTGTATGGTGATGGTTCTTTGATGGCCACCAATCACTGTATCATTGATGGATACAGTTGCAGGGCCTGCGAGTGTGAGATTAGGATTAGGCTGCCCATTTAGCAAAGACAGCATCCCAATCAACAAAAAAAGTAAAATCATTTGTAAAGTATGGTAAAAATTCATCCGGGCTCCTTTGTCAATTGATATAGTGGCTATCCAAAAATCCCTTAAAATGAATAAAAGAAATCCGTTTTGATCAAGGAATCAAAACGGATTTTTGCAGTCTATTTTTAGGCTACTTACCAAGCAGGCAACATATCTTCGGCGGTTTTTTCGTCAAATTTGAACCGCACGCTGATATAGAATCCTTCACGCAGGAAATCATTGCCAACCATATCATCGTCTTGAAAACCTTTGAGGTTATAGCCTATGGAAAGCCAAAGATTTTTGACGAGTTTAGCGCCGATTTCAACACCATACGCATAATTAAACTGATCGTCTTGGTGATTGCGTAGGATACCACCGTGAATGCCTGCATCAAAAGAGCTATGGAATTCATAGAGCAGCCGGCCAGCCACTAACTCTGTAAAGCTGCTACTTTTTGCACCACCGAATCTGGTTTGTGCGTATTTATTCGCATAGCGAAGCATAAAATCCCAGGATGTAAAAGGCTGATAATGAATGTCTAAAGAAGTGGCAAGGATGATCTCTTCAAAATCTTCAGGAATCGTGTAATCCCGTTCCCAATCAAATTGTAGCTTGCCAATCAGGTTCCATTTGTCATTGCATTGAGGCCGATAGGACTGGCCAAACAAAGAGCTATGGACAAAGTGATTGAGTTCGCTTTTTTGGAAATGACGGGTTCTCCAGAATGATGTCCAATCATCATCCCATTTTATGGTCAAAGCCGGGTTAGCCAATATCTGCACTCCATCTTCCCCATGTCGAACTTCAACGCGCATCGAGCCTTTTTCTTCCACACGGGTCATCTTGAGTGCGAATCCATAAGCTGTGAAATCTTCATCCGTAGGACCTTGGAAAGTTTCTACACGTTCTAAGAAGATATTGCCAGTGAGCCAATGGTTGATTGGAATATTGGTACGCACGCCAATCAAACCTTGGGATCGTGCATCTTCAATACCATTTTCAATTCCATAGTTGGTATAGATTCCAACATGCTCAGACAATTGCAAATTTACACCAAACAC
>JAKLHB010000047.1:13011-18984 GCA_022710345.1 Planctomycetota bacterium | reverse complement strand
GCTTGATACATATTTTGCATCTGCTGCAATTGCTCGGCAAGCTGTTGGAGATTTTCTAATTGTTTTTGGATATCTTCCATTTTATCCATGGCTTCTTGCAGGCTCTTTTCCATGGATTCCGCTTCTTTGCTCGAAATTTCATCGAGTTTATCCATTTTATTCAGAGCATCATTGATTTTTTCTAAAGCAGCCTGAAGTTGTTTGCCCATCTCACTATCTGCGGAAATTTTTTCAGCCATCTTTTGCAGTTCTTGTTGCAGTTGTTTGATTTTTTCTTCTTGTTCTTTGGTCAGAGATTCTTTTTTGAGCTTTTTTTTGAGCAGTTCTTTCAATTCTTTTTCGAGCTTTTGAAGTTCTTCTTTAGTTTTACCTGGATTGCTTTCCTTCATAGCTGTCGCAAGTCCGTTTAATTCTTTAAAGCTTTTGGGATTGCTTTGCTGCTGCAATGCAGGCATTTGGCGCATGACTTCGCTTTGCATTTTTTCTCGCATAGTTTGCAGTTGTTCCATAGTTTTGCTCATCTGAGCAATCTCTTCTTTAGAATTAGGAATTTTTTCCTTTTCAATATCTTGGGCTAACTTTTCCATCTCTTGAATCATAGGCTTGAGATTGGGATCTATGGTTTTAAATTCCTCTCGAATTTTCTGGACTTCTTGCTTTATTTTTTGTGCTATTTCAGCCCGTTTTTGTTCTAGATATTCCTTTTGTTCGGCTTTTTTAGCCCATTGGAACAGATCATAACTTGGGAAATAGATGGCTAGCAAAACTGCCACAGCAATAAAGCCCAAGCTAGCCCATAGTTTTTGGGGCTGAGGCAAAGGAAAAATTTCAGACAACGAAATTTTTTCAGCATGTTCTATGGCATCTTTTTTCAAATTTTCAGCAATAGCCAAGCTTTCGGAAATGGCTAGCGCACTAGATAGTCGCTCTTGGGTCTGCTGACGTAAATCTAATTCCAATGCAATATCTTTAGGCTGTATACGGAAACGTGCTATGCGAATCGCCCACAACAAGGAAGCTCCGCTTCCCCATAGAATGGCAAACCATACAATAGAAAGCCTAGGATAAAAGATTTGTATGAGCAACACAAGGGCTGCAAAGGTCGCACTTGCCCAAAACAACACAAGTTGCAATTGATTTAAGCCATAAATGAGGCGCATACGCTGTTTCGCTTGCTGAATAATATGCTCTAACCGTTCCATAGTTGTGGCCTCCATAAAAATGGAAATGGATGAATCAAAGTCTTTTGGCCTCAAGTGCGTGGTCTGCCAAGAACACCTGGCAGACCACATCTTTTGTAATGATAGCTGAATGGATCATTCTACAATCAAAATTCTTTCGAGATCAGAGAGTACGTCGGTCATGTTTTGATAGCGTTCCAGAGGGTCTTTGGCAATCATTTTTTGAATGACTCTGTCTATTTCTGGAGAAATATTGGGATCAAGTTCAGTCACAGGTTGAGGTTTTTGCTCTAAAAGATTTTTGAGGATTTCTTTTGCATCACTGCCTCGAATCGGATGTTCTCCTGTAAGGATGCGATAAAATGATACTCCTAATGCATAAATATCTGCTCGTTGATCTGCGGCTTTAGGATTATTGATCAATTCAGGCGACATATAAAATGGAGTGCCCATGGTTGCTTTTTGCTTAGGAGGATTGCTAATCCTTCTGGCAAGTCCCAAATCCATGATTTTTAAGATGCCATCAGGGCGAATGATAAAGTTCGAAGGCTTAATATCTAAATGCACAATATCGTAGCTATGGATATGCTCTAAGCCACGGGCTGCTTGTGTGATGATGTCCAATGCTGTATCTTGAGGCAGTTTAATCTGCTCTTTGATATAATCTCCAAAATTCGTGCCTTCTACGAGTTCCATGGAATAGTAAAAAAAGCCTTGGTCTTGCCCCATTTCAAAAATATGCACAAGATTAGGATGATTCAAAATACCCGACAATCGAGCTTCTCGAAAAAATTGGTCCAAATGTTTTTTATTGGATGCAAATTTTTCGAACAAAATTTTCAAAGCAACAATCCGGTTTAATTCAAGCTGAAGGGCTTTATACACCACACCCATGCCACCGGCTGCAATTTTCGATAGAATCTCATATCCGCCTAATACACGGCCAACAAGGCCAGTTCTACGAGGATCATCTGTGCATACAGCTTGCCGTACCACTCGTTGAACTTCATGCTCATTCATCAACTTATCCATTTGGTCTTGGGTAAGTAGCCCGTGGGATACGAGAATGACATCCAAGGGAATATATGTTTTCTGCTGGCTTGCTTTAGCTTGAACCTGGAGACAATTCTGCAATTTTTCTTCATCAAGCAATTTCATTTTTTTAATATAATCAATTGCTGCTTGGGACTCCATTTTTTTAATGTTGATTCGCCGTTTTTGCTGCAATTGCTTCAACTGTTCTTCAGTTAAATATCCCATTTCCAGCAGAACATCGTCAATTTTTTTCTCTGATTCTTGGCTATCCAATAACATAATGCACTCATTGAGCTGGTCTTGGGTAATGTAGCTTTTATCTATAGCAAGATAGCCAAGATAAGTCTGTAATTTATCCATAATATATTCTCTCCAATGATCCTACAGCTTAGGCAAAAAATCTTGGATTTGCTGTAGCCGATCCATCAGCATCTGTGGAAAAAGATGAAAATATTTTTGATTTAAAGGCGATGGATGTGGCAAGGGGGCCAAAGTTATTTTTTTAGACTGACTTGAGCTTTGCAAGATTATATCAAAGTTTTTTTGAAACCGTTCTTCTGTTTTTGTAAATTTTGTAAATGCTGCTTGGTCTTGAGCATAAGAAGCAAACCATTCCAATGCTTCATTTCCTAAAGGAATCACAAGATGGCCTTGCCAAAAATCAGTTAAAAAATATGTGATAAAAGGACGAAAGCGTTCTTTTATTTTAGTAGAAAATGCTTTATTGCCGATTGGCTTATAAGGAACTGTGTTGGTTAGAAGAACTTGGTCGGCTGCTTGCTGAAGTTCGTCTGGTGTCTGAGCTTTTTTTTTATATAAAAAGCAATGTATCCCATTCCGTACCAATTTACCAGCAGCACCGTACAAAGGCTGTCCGGCAAATACTTCATCTTTTCCTAAATCTCTGGCAAAAAAGCAGATTGGGCTTTTTAAGGATCCTGCATAAAGGATTGGGGCAAAAGGATCACGTTTGGCTGATGTATAAACAGCTTGATCAATTGGAAATTCTTCTTTTTGCGCTTCTTGCTGCATCTGTTGAATTAGACTTTGCAAGGATTCTTTTTGTTCCATAAACTTGCTTCCTTATTTCCTAAGCAAATGGACGATTTTTTTGAAAGCAAACAGGCCTGGCATTTGAAAACCTGCAATTTTATGAATTTTACATAAGATTCTCAGAAAACGCAAGTATTCTTTGAAGCAATTGAAATTTTGCTTGCAAAAGTTTACCGATGCTATAAAATACCACTGGTAGGTCTAGGTCAACGCTCGATGGTTTAGAAAGGAACTCGATGCAAAAACAAATCCATCAATTTCGCACAGCATGCCATCAATTTGATTCTATGATAGCTTGGCTGGAACTTGTTGCTATCGTTATTCTTGTATTAGTCTTAATTATAGCCGAAATCCTTGCTGCTGGACTCAGGGAATTGGTTAATCTAAATTTTTCTTGGATTGAAGAAATTTTAAAATATGCAGTGATTTGGGTAGGATTATTAGGCGCAAGTTTGGCGACACGTTCTAGGGAGCACATTAGTATTGAGATTGTGTCCCGGTTTGTCACACCTGGGATGAAAAGATGGCTAGATTTATTCATCGCTTGCATCAGCATGGTCATTACCTTGTATTTGGTGAATGCCAGTATTCAGTATGTACAAGATGAAAGGCTTTCATATCTTGCAAGCGCAGGTACAAGCCGGTATATTGCCATAGAAAATCTTCAGGTATACCATTGCCCAGAAGCAATTCTTCAAAAACGGCGTGATTTTGTAAAATCTCAAACACGAGCATTGGCATACTTACAACAATTGGCCAGTGCAATTGCTCAAGAGCAACCCACGCCCAAGCTAAGCCAAGCCCAAGAAAAATTACAAGCCGAGTTAGCAGAAATGCAGCAAAATCATTGGCCAGAAGAGTGGATCAAGTCGCAATGGCAGACAAAATGGCAAACGCAATGGCAAAAAGCATGGGACGAACATGGGGAAGCACTATGGCAAAAGCAAGGCACCCAAGCAATCAGCCAGAAAACTCATATAGATTGGATGAATCTTTGGCTTCAAGAACATTGGAGCACCAAAGGAAAAAGCTTAGAACAAGAAGCATGGGACAAGGAAGGCACATTGCAATGGCAAGAAATTGCAGAAACATCTGACCTTACAGAATCAGAATTTCGTAGGGATTGGCAAAACCGTTGGGCAGAGCGGATGTTTCAAGAGCAATGGCAAGCAGAATTGCGCCATGCTTGGGAAAATGGAGGTGCCAAAGAATGCTGGAAACAAAATTTCCAAAAGCAATGGATCTCTCAACAGTGGCAAAAAACCTGGCGTGCCGAATGGGAACTATCACGAGATGAACATCTGGCTCCATCATGGACTCCATGCGTATGTAAAATTTGTGGCCAAGAGAAGATCGCAGAGCCATGGAAACTCCCTCGCTGGCCCTTGTTGTTGATCATTCCCATTGCTTTGGCAATCATCAGTTGGCGTTTTGGCTTGGTGATGTTAGACAGTATCTGTGGTAGTTAGCTTACAAATTTAGAGGCCGCTTGAATTGCGGAAATATGCTATGGATGAAACTTGGAAACTAAACCCAGTTGCCATTGAAATATGGCCCAATTTATACTTAGGCAATGTGTTGGCTGCTATGCAAGCACGCCAATCTGATTTTCCATTTAAGGCTATCCTCAATGTAGCCGAAGAACTGAATCTTCCTATACCCAATGAGATGCAATATCATAAGATTCCCTTAAGGGATGGGGCGGAAAATCCTATTGCAAAAGGCAATATCGCTGCTGCAATCACCTGGCTTGCTGTTCAGCTTGACCAAGGAAAAAAAGTTTTAGTGCATTGCAAAGCAGGTATTGGACGATCTGCGTCTATTGTTGTTGCCTATGTATATTGGAAAAATCCAACGTGGTCCTATACAGAAGTTGTGGAGTATGTTCGTTCTAAAAAGCCGAATGTATTCCCACACGCTGAGTTGAAACGGGCATTAGAAGTATTATACCCGAATCCAAATCGGCCAGGAATTCGTGCCAAAAGTCTTCGAATTTTAGAACCCAAAGACAGGTATTTACTGTTCAAAGAAAAAGATGAATTTTTCATGCGAGTAGAAGCAATTGCTGAAACATACGGCAATTGGCAACAAAAAGCAACACTCGCGGTAGAGATTCGCACAGATATGTGGAATGATCCTTGGCAAAATATTCCCTTGACTCCAGTAGGCCCCAATATCTATGAAATCCGTTTTCCATTATCCAAATGCGGATCTTTTTGGGTCACTGCGTCTGCGTGTCATTATTCCAATGCTATAGAACAAGAGCGCGTTTGGTTAGGGCACAACATCAATTTCGATGTTCAAAAATAATCCATTGCATCTGATGCTAAAATAATCCATTGCATCTGATGCTAAAATAATTCATTGCATCTGATGCTAAAGGATTTTTGGGAGCCAACTATGCCAATGGACGGTTTTTTACAAAACCTGCTTGTGCCAATTCAGCAGCGCCCAAGCTAGTCCGTAAATTGGCCAAGTCTTTTGGAAATACAGCCAGATATTGTGGCTGCAATTGCTGAGTTTGAATTGGAAAGCCATATATATGGCTCAAATGCTCAGGGATCATCCATTCCTGAACAGGGCCGTGTCCCACAATTTTACCTTCATGCAGCAAGATCACTTGATCTGCAAACCAATAAGCAAGCTCTGGCAAATGCAAAACTGCGATGATCGTTAGATTTTTTTTATTGCAGCACGCTGCAAT
>JAKLHB010000047.1:0-13001 GCA_022710345.1 Planctomycetota bacterium | reverse complement strand
GGCTAACAATTGCCATTGATTGCGCATATCCAGATGCGAGGTAGGTTCATCCAACAGCAAAATCTGTGGATTTTGGCAGAATGCTCTTGCGGCAAGGACCATTTGCCGCTCTCCACTACTTAGCTCTTGAATTTTGCGATGACTAAGGTGCTGAAGTCCGACTAGTTCTAAAGCTTGCATGGCTTGATCGTGGTCTGTTTTAGTCGGCTGGCTTAAAAAGTTGAGATGCGGCGTTCTGCCCATGAGCACAATTTCTAAGACTGTATAGGGAAATATATAATGCGTTTCTTGCCGCACCACAGCCACTTTTTGGGCAATCTCTTTATAGCTTAACGTGCTCAAATCTTTACCTTGAATCCAGATTTTACCTACATTGGGCTGCAAAGAACCAGAAATACAACGCAATAAAGTAGATTTGCCCACTCCGTTGGGGCCTAAGATGACTGAGATTTGGCCAGCGTCAAATTGCAGATTGACATCAGTTAAAATAGGCTTCTCTCCGTAGCTAAAACTTAGATGCTCCACAATTACCATTTCCCCCATCCTTTCTCTTGTTTCCACAGCAGTAAATATGCGAAAAAAGGTGCACCGATCAAAGCCGTGATCACGCCTAATGGAATTTCCTGTGTGGTTAAGGTACGTGCAATGGTATCCATGATTAAAACAAACGCAGCACCTAAAAACATGGTATGGGGCAATGACTTTTGATGATTGGCACCAACCAAAATACGGCTAATGTGAGGCACCACAAGCCCGACCCAGCCAATGATGCCTGTGACAGAAATGGTCGCGCCTACTACCATCGTGCTTAGGCAAATCAAAATCGCACGTGTTCTCGCTACATTGATTCCCAAAGACTGCGCTTCCTCATCGCCTAGTGAAATAACATTGAGCGTAGAACGGAACAAAAATAACACAATGAGTCCGACTGTGATGAACGGAAGTACATAGCCTAATTCTTGCCAACCTGCTTGACTTAGGCTGCCCATGATCCAAAATACAATGCTCGGCAATTGTTGATACGGATCAGCCAAATATTTGAGCAGAGATAGAAGTGCGCCATAAAAAGACGAAACAACAATCCCAGCCATGACCAACATAATCACAGAATGCCCACGGCTAATGGCCGCCATGCAATAGCTCAAAACCACGGCTGACGTGCCAAAGACAAAAGCCAATATTTGGATGAAAAATGGATTTTGTATGCTGGCAATGATTGCAATAGCAACTCCCAAGCATGCTCCTGATGAAATGCCCAGAATATCAGGCGAAACCAATGGATTGCGAAATAAGCATTGATACACCATGCCTGAACTTGCCAAGGCTGCACCAACAAACAACGCCATAAGAATGCGTGGCAATCGTAACCAAAGTACCATATAATCCGTAGATACTCGCTCTTGAGAGTCACTCAACAATTCTGCAATAATCTTTTCCCAATTTACAGAAAATCTGCCCATGCTCAACGCTAGAATCATCAAAACAATGACGAGTGTGACCAGAAAAAACATATTCCCAAAAAAACGATGATAAAACACGAAAGCTTCCTTTATCTCATTCCCAGGGCCAAAGCCCTGGGCGTAATTATGCCACTTCGTGGCCAAATAATTTGCTCTTATACGATCAACTAGGTGTGTTCAAAAGTTGATGTTTTAAGCTGGAAAGCTAAATAAATCAGCGCTTTGAAAAAACGTAGCCATAGCCGTAAGCCTAAACGACTTTTGAACAAGTACCTACCTAAAGCCTGGATAATATCTGGATTTTACGTTCTACCTTGCCTCGATAGCCTAAAAATTCTTCTTTACAAATTAGTAAGGCTTTTTCTAAGACAGGAATTGCACTGGTATCGTCAATTTTGAGTAAAGATTCTAAGGCTTGCTGAACCACCAAATCATTGGGATCAGTGAGTGCTTTTTCTAATGCCATTAAGCCTTCTGGGTCCCGAATTTTACCCAAAGCTTTGATAGCATAATACCGTAGGTCAACCGTAGGATCATCTTCTATGTTGGATACTTTTGAACTTGGTTTTGGCATACGTAAGTAATATGCGGAAATAGCCTGGGTTGCATCAGATGATTGAATATTCCCTAGAGTTTCAAGAACTGCACGTTGAAACTTATAATCGCCGCGATTCAAATTCGCGACCAAAGGTGCAACTGCAGGAACGCCAATCTCTGACAATGTGAGAGAACATTGAGCTCTTCCTGTGCTTCCAATTTTAGGATGCGCCATCACAGCAATGATATACGGAACTGCTTGGCCTTTGAGGTTTGCAAGCTCTGCTCTTGCTTGATTCCAGTATTCTGCTACATCTTGATACTTGGATTCAAGTGGGATATTTTCTTTGCCGCCAAAAAAAAACTTAAGCATAAAGATGCTCAAAGATTCGACACCAACCGGGCCCATGCTCAAAATTTTCGCACGTGCTTGGGCCCATGCGCTTGCATCACCATCATAGAATACATCCAAAAGCCTACGCAGTTCTTGACGTTCTGCATTAGAAAGCTCGCGTATTTTGTTGCCTGGCATGGTTTCAACCAGCACAGGCGTTTCTTCTGTGGGCATATTTGTGGCTGATGTTTGACAGCCTAAGATAGAGAATACAAACAGACTTAGGAATAATATAGCACGCATAACTTTTCCTATACTACTTTTCATTCACACGCAAAATTTTTGGGAATGTTAGTAAAAATTCAGCATTGCTGCTTGTGCTTTGAATTTTGTCTTTGAGCTTCTGCATAGCATCTATCGAATCACGCATGTCATCATTCAGAACTTTGCGTAAAAGCCACATTTGCTTGAGTTCCTCTGGGTGCACCAAAAGTTCTTCTTTTCTGGTCCCAGAGCGTTGAAGATCAATTGCAGGGAAAATGCGACGTTCGGCCAACTTACGATCCAGGTGAATTTCCATATTCCCAGTGCCTTTGAATTCTTCAAAAATCACTTCATCCATACGGCTTCCGGTATCAATCAAAGCTGTGGCCAATATAGTCAAGCTCCCGCCTTCCTCAATGTTCCGCGCTGCACCAAAAAATCGCTTTGGTTTTTGAAGTGCAGAGGCATCAATTCCGCCTGTGAGAATCTTGCCTGAGTGAGGTGCCTCACTATTGTAAGCCCTGCCTAATCTAGTGATGGAATCTAGTAGAATAGCCACATCTTTACCATATTCTACCATGCGCTTTGCTTTTTCAATCACCATCTCAGCCACTTGAATATGCCTGCTTGCAGGTTCATCAAACGTGGAACTTACGACTTCGCCTTTAACAGACCTTTGCATATCAGTGACTTCTTCTGGGCGTTCATCAATCAAAAGCACAATGAGATAAATTTCAGGGTGGTTTTTAGTGATGGCATTTGCAATTTTTTGCAACAGCACAGTCTTTCCAGTGCGCGGAGGTGCTACAATTAGACCACGCTGTCCTTTGCCAATGGGGGTTAAGAGGTCCATAATGCGCATATCTACTTCACTAGGGACTGTCTCTAGCATGATTCTTTCTTGAGGATGCAATGGAGTAAGATCGTCAAACAAAGTCTTGCCTGTAAGCTTTTCTGGGTCTTCATAGTTGATGGCTTCCACACGCAACAAAGCAAAGTAGCGCTCATTTTCTTTTGGGGGACGGATTTGTCCAGATACAGTTGCCCCTGTGCGTATTCCAAACCGTCTTATTTGTGAGGGTGAAATATAGATGTCGTCTGGACAAGGCAGGTAATTATACTCTGGTGAGCGTAAGAAGCCAAATCCATCTGGAAGTACTTCCACAACTCCTTCACCATACATAAGCCCATTTTGTTTAACTCGCTCTTTCAGAATTTTAAAAATAAGCTCCTGTTTTTTAAGGCCTGTGTACTCTTTAATGCCTTCATATTTTGCTGTGGAAAGAAGCTCCGTCATAGACATCCGTTGAAGTGCGGTTAGATGAAGCTCCCCTTTTTGGACATCATAATGTTCCTCAGAGGTTTCTATTTCTTCTTCTGCGTCATCTTCTTGGCTTCGATCACGTTCTTTTTCACGTGCTTCCCGTTCTTTTTCTTTGATTTCCCGCATTTTTTCTTCTATAGTAGAACCATTTCTTGGTGGCATATATTTCTCCTTTTGAGTGATACCAGTGAATTTTATCACTGGCCAGACTGTAATTTTTGCCAAATGATTTGCACGCTTTGCATGACTTCTGTGAGTGAACCATGATTTTGAATGATATGATGGGCGTAGGCTTTTTTTGCATTCAATGCAGCTTGATGTTGCTCCCGTGCTTCAATTTCATGCATGTTCCAATTTCGTTGGCTCATAGCACGCTCATTTCTTAATGCACCCGAAGATTCAACAAAGATAAGGCAATCACAAAGCTGATGTAATCCAGATTCCCACAGTAATGCTGCATCTAGTACGATATACGCTTTTTTAGATTGACTGCTAAGTTCATAAAGCCGTTGCTTCATTTCTGCACGTATGATAGGATGAAGCAGATCTTCCAATTGTTTGAGTTTGACTGGATCAGCAAAGACGATTTCAGCTAAACGTTTACGCTGTATTTTAGGATCCACAAGCAGATCAGTTCCCCACCATTCAACGATTTTCTGTTGTATTTCTGGTTGCAAAAGAACTTGATTTGCGATTTGGTCTGCATCAATTCGATGAGCACCTAATTGTTCAAACATTTGAGCAATTGTACTTTTCCCTGCACAAATGCCGCCCATAATTCCAATGATGATCAGTTTTTGCTTGACTTCTGGAGGAATCTGGATATCAAGCATAGTTATTCCTTTGTCTAACAAATATACAAATCACAAAGACATGAGATGTAAAATGTCTAATAACGTTTTGTGGAAACTCCACAATGGCAACACGAAAAGCTACCTAAGCATGGGCAACCTGCCAATTCGGGCCAAATGCAACTTTGACTTCCACTGGTACATTGAGGATTTTGGCTGCAGACAGCATGGCATTGGTCAAAAGATTTTGGATATACTCACGGTGTTCTAAGGCACATTCTACGACCAATTCATCATGAATTTGTAGAAGTATAGAAAAAGGCATGCTAGGTGTTCTTGACTGTGCTAATTCAATCATAGCAAGCTTGATCAAATCTGCTGCTGACCCTTGCATCACAGTATTCACAGCAACACGTTCTGCGAGTTTTTGTATATTGTGGTTTTCGGAGAGAATCTCTGGGATAGGCCTACGGCGGTTGGCAATGGTTTGGACATACTTCAAAGTTTTTGTCTGCTCAATCAATTGAGCGATATATTTCGTAACCCCTTGAAAATGGGCAAAATAAGAATCAATGAAATTTTGGGCTTGGTGGATAGGAATCTTCAACTCTTGAGCTAAGCCAAAGGAAGTTTGTCCATAGATAATGCCAAAATTGACAGCTTTAGCAATTCGTCGTTGCTCTGAACTGATGGCATTTTGGGCTACGCCAAATAAAGATGCGGCTACTGCACTGTGGATGTCTGCCTTTTGGACAAAGGCGGCCATTAAATTTGGATCTTGGGAAAAATGCGCCAATACGCGCAATTCAATTTGAGAATAATCGGCAGCGATAAGGCAATATTCAGGTCTTGCAACAAAAGCCTTACGAATTTGGCTTCCTAAATCTGTGCGAATGGGAATATTTTGCAAATTGGGGTCAGAGGAAGAAAGCCGGCCTGTTGCGGTGCCTGTTTGATGAAAGGTAGTATGGATACGCTTTGTTTTAGGATGGATTAAGCTTGGCAGTGTCTCAACATACGTACCGAGTAGCTTAGCCATTTGCCGATATTCTAAGATGAGCACTGGTAATGGATGATATGCGGCAAGCTGTTCTAGTGTGTCTGCATTCGTCGTATATCCGGTTTTTGTTTTTTTCCCTTTTGGGAGCTGAAGCTTTTCAAACAAAATACGTCCCAATTGTTGGGTGCTTGTGATATTAAAAGGCTCACCGGCTACTTGATAAATTTCAGTTTCTATTTTTTGGATCTCTTGCTTGAGGTCTTGAGCTAATTCAGCCAAAACTTTGGGATCTACTGCTATTCCAAAGAATTCCATTTCAGCTAAAATTGGAATGAGCCGTAGTTCTATATTTTCGAGCAAACCAAGAAGATTTTGCTCTTTTAAAATAGGGACTAGCTTCTGGCACAACTGGGAGATTAAATCCAAAACAGCAGCAAAATGTGCAGGATGTGTAGATTGATCTGATCCCCAAAAACCGTCGGAAGGCTCTTCTACGAGGGGTGCTGGCGCATGGCAGGCCAGATATTGAATTGCAAGATCATCTAGGCTATATTCTTTATCAGTAGGGCTTAGCAAATACCCTGCAATCATAGTGTCCATGCCTAAGGGCTGTAAATGCAGACGATGTGCCATGAAAGACTTGACAATTCGTTTTAGATCATGGCCATATTTTTTAGGACCCTGGCATAACACTGGCTTCAGACACGAAAGTACATCTTTTAAACCTAATGGATTGCACTCCACAAACGCTATTTTTCCATCCATCCATCCAAAAGCAAGCCCTATCATTTGGTCTTGGCTAATCTCGATATCTAGATAAATTTGGGACTGTTGACTTAAAATATCTCTGAGCTGTTCCAATTCTTGGGTAGTCTGGATCAGCCAAATCAGAATGCTGGATTCTTGTTCCTTTGGAGCATCTGATTTTTCTAGGAGTTCAGACAACAATGTCCTCAAGCCTAGTTTTTGATACCAAGCGATCAATTGACTCTGCTCTGGTTTTTGTCTGCGACACTGCTCTAAATCAAAAGCAATTGGGGCTTGACGATTGAGTTGAAACAATTGCCTTGATAAAAATGCTTCAGCATGATATTTGTCCAGGGTTTTTCTAGTACTTAAAGGTTCTACATTCCCTAAATGTTCATATAGTTTTTCCAAGGTAGGCCATTGAGCCAAAAGCCGCCTTGCACGTTTCGGCCCAATTCCTGGAACACCAGGAATATTGTCAGAAGTATCTCCAATCAAAGCAAAATATTCTGGCAATTGTTCAGGCTCTAAGTGAAATTTTTCTAAGATCTCCATGCGGTGGACCAAGCAATTTTGCTTTGGGTCTAGCACCTGAACCCGGTCCTGAATGAGCTGGGTGATGTCTTTGTCCGGGCTTACAATAGTGATTGCCACAGTTTTTATATCTTTGCAGCATTCTACTATAGTTGCCATCAAATCATCTGCTTCATAGCCTTCCTGCATGAAAACAGGAATTCGCATGGCTCTTAAAATTTCTTGAATGATGGGAATTTGAATTTGGAGGTCATCAGGCATTGGCTTCCGATTAGCTTTATAATCCTCAAACGACTCATGACGGAATGTTTTTTTAGGCATGTCAAAGCATACTGCAACATATTGAGGATCGTTTTCTGCGAGGATTTTCTGGAGCATTTTGATAAAGCCAAAAACTGCGTTGGTAGGAGTTCCATCTGGACTATGCAAGGAAGTCAAACCATAGAATGCTTGATAAGCACTCGCATGTCCATCCAGGATATAGAAGGATTGTAGCATTTTTTTTCTTTGGCTAATAGGTTTGGTTTATATTCTAGCTTTTTATGGCTAGGATGTCAAGAAAAAATTCTTTATTTATCAAAAATTATAGCAGGGCCTTATCCTGCAATAAGATAGATAGCCCGGATCAAGGCCCTGCTCTTTTAACAGCAAGCATAAGCACCAATCAATTGGTACAAGTTTGTTTTTCCAAAATACTCTTTGACTTGTGCGTTGATGGTATGCAAAATAGGGCCTAAAATGCAGTGTGTCTTTGCACATATTTGTTGATCTAGCAAGCACTGGCATGTTATAATAGGCCCTTCAATTGTTTCGTAAACTTCTAGCAATGTTATTTCCTGGCTATTTTTGCCCAAGCTAAACCCACCTTTGGGGCCTCGAGTTGAATGGACAAGCCCAACTTTGGCAAGTCGTTGCAATACTTTTGATAAATGCGCTTCTGAAACACCAAGTTTGACTGCGATTTCTTTATTTGAGACTAGATGCTCTGTATGTGCTGCCAAAAAAACCATGGTATGAAGTGCAAGAGAAGCTGCATCTGAGATTTTCAACATACTTGAGCCACGCAACGTTCGACTCCTTATTTTTAGCCGCCCCAGGGCATATCAGAGTACAACTGGGATAAGCGATCGCGATACGCTCTGAAATATCGCTCATGGCCTTTTTCCCAGTCTGCAAGCATCTGCAAAGATTCTCGAACTTTGCCTTGGTATTTTTTTGCCATACGATCATAGAATTCGCTCAAGTCTTTTTCAATCAACCAGGCTGTATTAAACACAGTGATGTCCGGAACCATAGAACCTTGAACGCATTCTTGCAAAAATTGAGACTCTGAGCGGGTGCTGAAAAAATTGGTCTGGTCCATGGTGACGGCTTGAATTGTACTTACCTCTACCTCGCCCTTGCGGGTGACATCGGATAAAATGTTCTGAATGAATTCAATATGTTTTTTTTCTTCTGCAATCAATATTTTGAAAGCTGTGATGGCTTCTCCTACTCCCATAATGGAAAGCGCGTTTGAGAAAAAGTTCATCCCAGTTTTCTCTTGATTGAGCGCATACTCAAAAACTTTGATAAGATGTTGATCGGCATTCATCGCGTTTTTCCTTCCAAAAATATTTTTCTTTTCTTTCCCAGAATGTTGACCATGATATCCAGGTATATTGTAACCAAAATATTGCAATTTTGCACATAAAAAAATAAAAATTTTCTAATTATACTTTTTGGGGCAATGCCCTTGTATAGCCGCGGCCTTTAGTTATGGTTGGCGAGTATAACACAATGCAAGAAATTATGTTATACTCGCCAACATAAATCTGTCGGCTGGGAACTGCAATCTTCGCCAATTGATGTGTGCATAATTCTTTGTATCGCATTTTATTATGCGCATCAATAAAGCTAATTGGTCTCTTCTTGCTTAGCCTTACCGCATTGAGTAAAATAGAAAATCCAACCCAATAGGGTTAGGATTGCAAAAAAATATCTTACCTCATCTGGCAAAGAGGTTTGGCGAAAAAATGCCTCAATTAAGCCTGCGATCAGAAATAAAGGAACTGTGCCGATGGCAATCAACCCGGCATCACGGCCTGCTTTTTTTAGATTTGCAAGCCTTCCATATTGCCCGGGTCGCAGGAGATGCAAAGCTAAAATTAAGCCTGCACCTGCACAAAGAATAATGGCTAAAAATTCTGTGATGCCATGTGGTAAGATCCAGGCCCAGAATGGTCCATCTAAGTCATGGATATGGTATGCTGCAGCCATCGCGCCTAGCATCCCCCCATTTTGCACCATCAAAAAAATGGTGGGCAAACCAAGCGCAATTCCTAAAGAGAACGACATTAGCCCAATGCGTGTGTTGTGAGTGAATAAAAAGCTAAAGAAGTATGTTTTTTGTGCATCATCTGCTTCTCGCCCAGCGGTCAAAACTTCTGCTAATTGGGCACGGCTAGCAAATGGGGTACGCCCTGCGGCCAGCTCCTCATCCACAAAAGCAAAATAATTGCCTGGATCATACAAAGTAGCCCAAAATCCAGCGATGATGCCAATGATCACGAGCGTAAATGCTATTGCGTGATAGATGATGTATTTGCGTATCAATTGAGGAAACTGGGTTGTGAAAAAATCACCAATGGTATGGCTTTGTTTTGCAGGAAATCCATAGATGCAGAAATATGCTCGAGTGACCAAGTTCTCTAAGTATTTGTGGAGGTTTTGATCCAAAGAAATCGAGCGGGCTACGTGAAGGCTGGAAGCAGTCATGCGGTATAAGCTTGTGAATTCTTCTAATTCTTGCGGCGTAAGTCGTGATAAGCGATTGGAAGTCCCAATTTTATCGAGTAATTTTTCCAAACGCAACCAAAGGGAATCCCGTTTGCTACGAAATTCAACTGATTTGATCATAGAATTTTTCCAAATTACAATCTTTAAAAGAGAGCATTTTATGAAATTACACGCAATTCTTGAATATTTATACGGATATTTTGACCTTCAAAATTTTCAAAGCAGTGCAGACAATTCACAAAATGGCCTGCAAGTTGAAGCAAGTGAAGAAATCACCACCATTGCCACTGCTGTAGATGCTTGTTTAGAAACCTTCAAAGCAGCAGCAGAAGCCAATGCTCAACTCTTGCTAGTGCACCATGGACTATTTTGGGGCAAAAGTATTTTGCTCACGGGAGTACATGGAGAACGGGTTCGATATTTAATCCAGAAAAATTTATCCCTTTATGCCATGCATATTCCATTAGATAATCATCTTGAAATTGGAAACAATGTTCAATTAGCCCAATTGCTTGAATTAGAAGTGATCCGTTGGTTTGGAAATTACAATGGAGCGCCCATTGGAGTCGAAACCAAACCCAGCCAGCCTTTAGAATTGTACAAAATTGTCCAGGAAATCAAGAAAAAACTCAATGTAACACCCAAAGTTTTGGATTTTGGACCAAAAAAGATTGAAACCATTGCAATTGTCACAGGCTCTGGAGCATCTGAAATCACAACCCTTGCCAATAAAAAATTAGATTTATTGATCACAGGTGAAGGTGGCCATTCTTCGTTTCATCAAGCACTGGATTTCCATGTCAATGTAATCTATGCTGGCCATTATGCCACAGAAACCTTAGGCATCCGCGCTTTAGGCAACCATCTTCAGCAAGAATTTGGCCTTCAGCACGTCTTCATAGACAAACCAACTGGGTTTTAATATTCAGAAGTATCTGATTGCTAATGTGTATGAGTTGTTTCCATCAAACCCATCAAAAATACTAACTACGCCTTTTTTTCCAAAACAATGCTATAATGCATAGCCCTGCTAAAAGCAAAGTATCAGGCTCAGGCACAGGTGCAATAAAATCAACAGTGAGCGATGGCCGGTAGCTGACAGTGCCATATTCTTCGCTGAAGAAATTTGACCCATCAGAATTGCCATCAATGATGATGATTCCATAGTTTGCTGTACCAGAAAGCCATGCCTTGACTAAATTGGTCATGTCAATGGTATACACTGTGCCCGCAGTAGATGGTGTGAATGTCGCAAACGCGGTGCTTGCATAATCTGTGCCTGCCACGCCACCAGGTGTTGTGGAAAAGCTATTCCACGTTACTGTACTTTCAGTCCAGGTATGTAAAACCTGATGCACAGAATGCACAGCAGCAGACGGGTTATCGTTCACTCGAATTGAAAATGTAGCACTTTGAATCGTTGCTGTCAAAGGGATTTGGCCTGTGTTGGAGCCAAAAATATTCGGGAAACGAATTAAAATGCGCTGTACGCCTGTGTCTGCATACAGGATAGTTTCTGTACTATAGTTGACAGAATCGCCGCGGATGCTCACTGCATCCGTGGTAGAATAGGCATTGCCATTACCTTCTTGAAAAGTAATGGTCGTTGCCATACTCATAGAAGCAAAGAGCAATAAAAAAAAGAAGAGTCTCATAACTGGCCTCCTTGTTACTTATTTTGCGTATGCAAGGCCGCATGGGTGACAAGACAAGCAATCGCTTGCAGTTTGTCCAAGCCATGACGGCCTTTTTGTTCATCTGTCGTACAATGGATCAATGTTAGTTATTTTGCGTATGAAAGGCCGCAAGGCCGACAATACAAGCAATCGCTTGCAGTTTGTCCAAGCCATGACGGCCTTTTTGTTCATCCGTCGTAAATGAATCAATATAGTTTCAAAGACTAATCTATCCATTCACAGGTCGCAGTAATTGCTGTGACATCTACGATGTCTTCTACAGAGCAACCACGAGAAACATCATTGAATGGTCGTCGAATGCCTTGGGTGATAGGTCCAATGGCCATAGCACCTGCAAGCCGCTCTGTGGCTTTGTAGATCGAATTTGCACAATTTAGGTCAGGGAAAATCAAGACATTAGCATGTCCTGCAACTTTAGAACCAGGTGCTTTTTTCTCGCCAATCCAAGAAATCAAAGCAGCATCAAATTGCATTTCACCATCAATCAAAAGATCAGGTGCCATTTTTTGAGCCAATGCTGTGGCTTGCACGACTTTTTCAATGATCGGATCCTTGGCAGAACCTTTGGTAGAACAAGAAATCATGGCTACACGAGGTTCATCATGGGTAAGACTTTGGAAATTGCGAGCAGTGCACACAGCGATTTCAGCCATTTGCTCTGCAGTAGGGTTGATCACCAGTGCGCAATCCGCATAAAAAATGGCTCCGTGATAGCCCCATTTGTGATCAGGCATCTGCATGATGAAGAATGTAGATGCAGTGGTGATGCCTTGGGTTGTTTTGAACAATTGCAAAGCGGGTTTAATCTTCTGGCCAGTGTTGTGATTGTATCCTTTCGCATTTCCGCCGCCAGAAACATACCCGTGTGCATCGTGTGCGCAGACCATAGTTGCTGCAAAAAAGCACGTATCTTTCAGCAAATCACGTGCGGATTTTTCATCCAAGCCTTTGCCTTTGCGCAGCTCGAGGATGAGTTTAACATATTCATCCATCTTGGGGAATGTAGGAATATCCGCGATTTCAACCCCAGTTAAATCCACTTTATTTTCGTGCGCAAGTTTTTCGATGGTTGCACGTTCACCTACTAAGATGGGAATAGCATACTTCATATCCACAATCTTGCGGGCTGCCTGGATGTTCCGAATATCATCACTCTCTGTAAGGCATACTTTGCGGCTCAAAGTACGAGCTTTTGCGCGAAGTACTTCAATGATGGTTTCTGCCATTCTGTTTTTCCTTTCGAAGAAATCTTGATTCTTTTGGCTTGATCTTCAAATCAACCAAGCCTATATTTTATCATACGCAAAAATTTAGAACTGTCAAGCAATTTCTCATTTTCCATAAGTTTCTACTTAGAAAAAAAAATAAACAACTTATATCTAAAAAAAAGATAAATAATTAAATATTTATAAAATATGAACGAAACATCCAACCTGCCTCTTTTTTTCTTAATTGGTTTTACCGCGCTTCTCAAACAGATTCAATACAATATCCAGCATGAGTAAACCAATCTGGGCAGTATAGCAATTTTTATA
>JAKLHB010000469.1 GCA_022710345.1 Planctomycetota bacterium | reverse complement strand
AATTGGACAATCATGCTGATCCAGCCCTGATCATGGAGCAGTCGTAAACATCGTTCTACCACAAACGCATACAAATTTCCGCACTCTTCGGTGGAGTATCCGTGGATGGTGTATGTTGTTTTGACCTTGCTGTACTCCACGTACGGTGGGTTGCCAATGATCACATCAAACCCGCCACGTTGGAGGATTTCGTAGAAATGAATGAACCAGTGGAAAGGTTGATGAGAATCAAGCCATTTTTGGAATTGGGCTTTTTGAGTGGGTTCGATGCCGTATTCATGGGCCAGGTAGCCATGGAGTTCCTGCTCTAGCTCGGCAAGTTTTGTCTTCATCTCTTGTTTATGCAAAAGATTGGCTTCTACATGGAGTTCAGTCTGCTGTTGGCGAAATTGGGCGAACAATTGGGCAATGGCTTCTGCTTTTTGTTTGATCCGGATCAAGGCATCTTCAAAATCGAATTTGCTTTTGACTGCTGTTTCCAAATCTTTTTCACTGGAGTACCCAACTAATGTATTGCCTGCCTGGATATTGAAATCAATATCCGGAAGTGGCTCGATTTGATCCACACGCTCGATTTGGGCCACAAGCTTGAGGAAAAGCCTGAGCTTGCAGATATCCACGGCTTCGGCCATGATGTCAACCCCGTAGAGGTTGGTGATGATGATGCTTTTGAAGATAAAATACCGTTGGTTCGGATGTTTCTGCATTTGCTGGAGGATGTGTTGGAAATCCTCAAAATCCATGTCTATTTGAGGCTGTGCCATGCCTGCAGCCTCATGCACAAACACCTGCATGCGCTCTAGGCAGGCTTCATACAAAGGTTCCAATATCTGGAGCGCTGCAAACAAAAATGCGCCTGATCCACAGGTTGGATCCAGGATGCTCATGCCAGGCTTGATTTTAGCCTTGGATTTTGATGAAATTTGGCCGACCAGGGAATGCCAAAATGCACGCAATACCTCTGGCCCTTCGCAATTGGCGATCACGTCTTGGGCAAATTGGCGGATGTTGAGGTTTAGGGTGATCAAATCATTGATGTCATTGATGTCACCGCGTTCTAGCCTGGCCTTTACTTCTGCATAGCGACTTCGTCTGGCCACGACCTCGCGCCAGATTTCTGTAGGTAGAGCGTATGCTTCGGGGCCAGGTTCATTCCATTTCGTGCGTTTGCTCACATCCAAGATTCCATCTGCAATTTCTTTTGGCAAAGCCAGGTCCATGCCTTTTTTCACAGCATCGTAGATATAACGATCTGGCTGATCTTGCAGCAATTGCCAGATCACGCTATGGGGTTCAAAGGCAATCGGATACTTTTGTCTGGCCATATCAAACAATCTCGGAATGATCGTGCTCTTGCTGATGTATTCGGTGATGTCTTCTTTGGTATAGTACGCGCCCATTTGTTTTTGGTTAATGTATTTTTCAAAGATATAGCCTAGCACATCCGGGTTAATTTCATTGTCATTCCGGACTGGACGCTCATCTAAATGCCATTGATATTGCTCAAAGAATTCAAAAACCTGGTCAAAGGCCATGTCTGCGATTTGGATTTTCTGGCCACAGCATTCCTCAATCTGATGCTTGAGAAAAATGCTACCATTGAGGTAGGGAATCTGGCCCAAAAGCTCATTCACGCCTGGGGACCGATCTGACACTTTTTTTGCAAAACCTTCAAAAAACAAGGGACAGAGGAAATCCAGGTAAAAGCGATCTTTCCCTTTGCGCTTGCTTTGGTACAATTTCACCCGTAGATAATCGCTGTTGCTGTCCAGAAATCCTTTTTTCTGGATAAAGTAGATGAACATCAGGCGATTGAGCATCACGAAGACATACCATCGCTGCATTGCCTCGTCCGGAATCCCTTGCACAAAGCCAACAAAAGCATTGTGCTCTTGTTGGAATTTATCGTAGAATCTTTTGGTCACTCGGTCTAAATCAAAGAAGCTAGACATTGGACTCTCTTAGAAAAAAAACTTTGAAAAATGCAGCCATATCAGTATAACACCAAGGTAGGTAATGGGTCGAAGAGGTTATCCATTTGTGCCGCCTTGGAACTCTTACGCAGGAAGAATGATCCTGAAATTTCCTTGTGGACACCTAAGGCTCAGGTCAAACTCATTCTTCTTGCTCGGTTCCGTCGCCGCTTAGAATGTGGAAAGAGCTCGTTGGACTGTTGACAATATCAATCCTTCAGAATATAACGATTACACAATTAGGTCGTGTTTGCAAAGTCAACCTTGGAAAATCAAGAGACTTAAATCCACATGATAATAGAAGCTATGAGCCAAAAGGCAGAGAAAATCTCTGGTAATTTGTCGTATCGTGTAGCCAAACGGCGTGCATGTTTAAATAAGTTGAATGATCGTTCTACATGGTTACGTTTTTTGTAAAGTTTTGAATCAAAGTTTGCACGAGGTTGTTGATTACTTTTGGTCGGAATTACATCTTTAATGTGTCTACTACGTACGTAATCACGAATGTGTTTGGCAGCATAGCCTTTATCACCAGCTATTGCTTTGGGATTGAGTTTCGGGCGGCCACGGCCTTGTCGCTTAACTTTGCCTTGTTGCATCAATTGCTCAAATATGGGCGCATCATGATCCTGCCCAGAAGTTAAGACATGGCCAAGAGGTTTGCCATTACCATCTACTTTGAGATGTACTTTGGTAGTAAATCCACCTTTACTACGCCCTAAAGCCAGCGTATCGGCTGTTCTTAGCTCGCCATCAGGCCCAATTTTTCTAGCTCCGGCTGCATGTTGATGGACGCGGATTATAGTACTATCCACCATGTGTAATTTCCAATTGATTTTATGTTTTGCATCGGCCTCTTGTTGCAATACTTCTAAAATAGGTTGCCAGATGCCTTGTTTAGTCCATCGGTAAAATCGACTATATACTGTTTGCCAAGGACCAAAGCGTTCAGGTAAATCACGCCATGGGGCACCAGTCCGCAAAATCCACAGAATACCGTTAATGATAACATAATGGCTTCTGTTGAGTCTCCCAGTTTTAGGTTTTTCTGCTGGTAGGAGTGAGTTTATTTTTTT
>JAKLHB010000468.1 GCA_022710345.1 Planctomycetota bacterium | reverse complement strand
ATAAAGCACTTGCATTATGCATTTTTATTGCAAGGATTGTAAAACTTGCTTTCTGTGTTACTACAGAAACCTCTGATGGTTTCATTTCTGACTCCAAATTCTTATAAATAAAGTTAAGTATCAGTTATGCAGACTGATACTTATTCATTGCTGCACCAACGGGCAGTTCTTGCCAGTCCGCCGAAGCGGTTGGGCTCCCTGAGCTTGCTATGTGGGATTAAGATAGTGCTTCCAATTGGAGTCCATCAGAAGGTATCATACCCATATCTCTCCACGTCCCTAGCCAACTAGCAACTAGGGCTATCAAATGAAAGGTGCTCACATACGGCCTTATTTTCCGATAAAATTGCTTTTTTATCAACAAAAAAAAGCTTCAAAAAGCTAATTATAACGTTTTTTGAGGAACCACATCTAAGGCAACAATAATAAATACCCCAACGTTAGACTATTATGGATGCTGTGCACGAGAATCGGGACCCAGATACATTGCGTTTGTTCATAGAGCAAATTCAAGCATAATCCTAAGGCAAAAATAGGCAAAAAGACAAAGCTGTTCCCATGCACCAATGCAAAAATTGCTGAAGTGATGAGCAAGGCTTTTGTTGGGCCAAAGTGATTGCGCAATGCAGTGTAGAAAAAAACGCGGAATACCAATTCTTCACTTGCTGGAGCAATAACCACAATTGTGGCAATGGCTAAGTATGTTGTCCATCCTTGGCTAGAAATGAATTCCTGCGCGATTTCTTGTGCTTGTATTGGAATAGCAAAGATATAGAAGCAAATTTGGGTGATGAAATAAGCAGCCCAATACCAAGGGAAAAAAGCTACATAGCTTAAAATAGCGGCCAACGCTTGTTTCCAAGAAAGCCAGCGTATCCCTAATACTTGAATATTTCCAGACAATCGGGCCATACAAATGATGATCGCAATGCTCCACGTTCCATTGCTCAACCAATACACAATCAATTTGGCCATGTATGAATCTTGAATCCAACTCAACGAGAGGATTGCACTGCCAAAAATGATTTGCAAAAATCCATACAAAGCAATACCTGCAAATACCAAGCTCATGGGCCAATGTACAGACTGCCAAGAACTTGACTTTAGCCAAGTTCGAGCAAGATGGCGCAAAAATATGGCACTAAACAACAAGACCAATCCTAAAATGGACAAGAGGGTGAACGCTTGCTTAGGATCGGAAAAAATTTGCACCAATCCTTCCTGGCCTTGCTGCAAATTTTGGGTCATGGAATCCTGTGCATACGCAAAAGGACTTATGATATAGAATACCAAAAATCCACTAAGGATGTTTTTCAGGAACTTGCCCGCTAATTTTGGCAAACACCATTCTACCCATGTTGGTTTGCAGCACATTGGTCACTAGAACCTCCACAGTTTGCTCTAAATATGTAATCGCATTCTGAACAATGACAACAGTCCCATCATCTAAATATCCAATGCCTTGATCTGGCTCTTCTCCAGCTTTGATGATTTGAATTTGCATGGCATCACCTGGCAGCACAGGAGGACGTAACGCATTGGCCACTGCATTCAAATTGATCACTTCGATGTTTTGCAATTCAGCGATTTTCTTGAGATTGTAGTCATTGGTGACCAAGACTCCATTAAGCTTCTGGCATAAAGCAAGCAATTTATCATCCACATTTTTAATATGGGAAAACATTTCAGTATCAAAATAAATTTTGATGTTTGCCTTTTTTTGCAGCTCGCCTAATGTATCAATTCCACGTCTACCGCGTCCCCGTTTCTTTCGATCTCCGGAATCCGCAAGCAATTGCAGCTCATTTAGCACAAATTTAGGGATGGTGAATATTCCAGGTAAAATATTCGTTTCACAAATAGTTAAAATACGCCCATCAATGATAACACTGGAATCCAAAATTAGATAACGTTCGATTGTTTCTTTATTTAATTCAACAAAAGGAATCAGTAATTTAAAACGATTCCTGGTTTTTGCAAGTAATACCACAATCAAATAACAAAAGAAAAAAGTGATGCCAACTTGTAATGCATCGGTGATTTGTTCAGCTTGAGTACGCGCAAAAATTTGCCGTAGAATCCGAATATGTGGAATCAGAAAAAAAGCCTGCAAAAACAAATGTGATGCGACAAAGCCAATCAATAGCCCAAACAACATTGTGAATAAGCTGACAATAAAGCGGTTGGCATATTCGATCTCAATCCAGATCACTAACACCGCTAAAAATGCACCCAAGATAATGCTAAGGATATTAATCAATGCAAAAGGCGGCGCATTTAATGTAGCGACTGCAATCTGGTAAAAAGTACTTGCTGTGATAATCACAAATGTCAATCGTAGAAAAAAAAGAAGTCCCTTCATAAAATTCCGCACAGAAACTCTTACCAGATTGATGAAGGACGATGTAAGATGACGTGCGGCCTCAGCCTCTGACAAAAAAATGGTGAAGACTGTTGCACAGTCCAAGCTGCAAAAGCCTAAAATGGATATGCTTTCGCAATCCAGGTCTTGACCTCATGATGAAAAATGGCATACGCTGGCTCATGCTCAGCCCATACTTGTTGAAATAGTGGTCGCATTTCTAAAATTTTTTTCAAGATTTTTGGCGTGAATGTCTGTAATTCTTGCGCTAACGCACAAACAGTGTAGGGCTTTTCTGCACGCAACAATGTATGCAAGATTTTCCAACCCAAAGAAGAATTGCTAATATATTGCTTGAGCAATTGAGCAATGTATTCTCGCTTGAATGTTTCTGAAAAAAGCATGTTATCGTCTGGATATAATGTCATGACATGGCTTGTAGGAATAGTATGGCCATACATTCGCTGGAATAAAAGAAAAACCATACGTTGTTGTGCAGGTTCTGCAGTAAGCTCCAAGAGCTTGTCAAATTCTGCTCTTGACATCAAATCCAAACCATCTATTGCGACTACAATTTTTTGAGGGATTTCCAATTGTGAAATGCTAGAGCTAAGATGTTGCTGCAGTTGATAATTGAGCCATTCTGTAATTGTTTGAGTTTCTGCAGAAATTCCAGTATCTTGGATAAAATAAGCAAGCACTAAATCTGCG
>JAKLHB010000467.1 GCA_022710345.1 Planctomycetota bacterium | reverse complement strand
GAGCTCCAGTGTCGTGGATGTTCTCTTTAAACATCGCTATGAACTTCCAGCACCACCTGAGCAATATGTACAAAACTTGCAGCCGCAGACCAGCAAAATTTTATTGAAAATGCTGGCTAAAAAGCCAGAAGAGAGGTATTCTGACTATTCTATGCTCAGAACTGAAATTCAAAACCTACTTAGCGCAAAAGCTCCGCAAACAGATGGAATGCTTACTAAACGTTTGTTCACAGCTTTTCAACGCTTGCTTGGTAAAACAAAACCCAAAGGTACGGAGACTGCAATACAGCCCTTGGCTTCTCATGCATCAGCTTCTCCTGAACTTCAGATAGACAAGCCTCAGCCGCAGAGTAGAGCTAATCTTTCCACGATTGCTATACCAGAGCAAAGTTTGCCAATGGCGGTCCACGACTCTGGAGCCATTGAAAATACACACGCTGCAGCTTTGGTTGCAAAACACGAAATTATAGCTGCTTCCCAGCCTTTAGATTTATCAGAAGCAGCGACCAAAGAATTTCCAGTATGGCGTGTTCTAATTTGGCATCCTGATCACAGTGAAGGGGAAAAGCTTGCCCAAGAACTCAATAGCACAGGCAGGTTCATGGCAGTGTCTGTTACCGAAGCAAATGAAGTTTTCATGTTATTGGATATTGAGCCTTTTGAAATTTTCCTTTACCATCTCCACACGCAGCCTACTGAATCGTTACTTTTTGCCGAACTTCATACCTTATTTCCTAAGATTTATCAAATCATTTTAGATGCCAATTTAAATACATCTGTGCAATTTGACATGCAAAAAAAAGTCGCTTATCTTAAAACATTCCAAATCCAATCCATTCTTCCAATCGCACATCAGTGGATGCTCCAGTAAGCTTTTTTCAAAAGGAACCAAGACGTTATGGATATAGAATTTTTATATGCCAAATTTTATCAAGCTTTGAAAGAACAAAAATTCTCAGAAGCTAAAAGTGTGATTTATGAAGCTCATCGCGAAGGAATGCCAGCAGGCCATATTTTGGTCAAATTAGTAAATCGGGCATTGGATAGCCTTCATAAAAATCTTCATGAAGACTCCCAAGCAACTGCTGAAAAAATTGAAATCAATTTTTCAGAAATTCAGCAAAAGTATTTTCAATATCTGATGAGTGGCAAAAAAGGAGAAGTTCAGAAAATTATAGATGAACTTTTGGCAAAAAAAGTTGAAGCAGGTGAGATATTGCTCAAGATCATCACTCCTGCGATGGACATGATTGGCAACCTGCAATCTCGTCAAGAAATTAGCCTATCTCAAATTTTTATTTCGGCAAAGATTACGGATGATGTTGTGGCTAAATTGCTTCCTTTAATGCCACCCAGATCAAACGGCATGGGCAAAATCATCATAGGCAATCCAATTGGAGACTACCATGCTTTGGGAAGAAAAATCGTGGCAACATTCCTTCGATTTTATGGATTTGATGTGGTAGATTTGGGAGACAACGTCGCTAATGAGAAATTTGTAGAAAATGTTATGAAAGAAAATGCAAAGTTAATCTTTATTTCAGCCTTTTTGTTGCATACTGCTAAAAATATTCCAGATCTCCGTAATCTCCTCAATGCTAAAGGATTTCCTCATGTCAAAATTGTGGTAGGTGGGGCTCCATTCAATTTTGATAAGCAGTTGTACCAACAACTCCGTTGTGATGCTTATGCCCCAGAGGGCTTAACGGCTGTCAAAGTCGCGAAGCAACTGCTTGGCATTGCTTAGTTGCAAATCAGGAGATTAATTTATGAATTCACTTGAGCGAATTATAGCCACCATTGGATATCAAACAACAGACCAGGTGCCTGTGCTGCCGGTTTTGCTCTTGCAAGGCGCTAAGTTATTGCATACGCCATTGCCACTATACCTGCAAAATCCAAATGCAATAGCCCAAGGGCAACAAGCACTTGTTGAAAAATACGGACATGATGGGGTTTTCGGTGTTCCCTGCTTTATCACAGATATTCTAGCATTTGGCGGAACCATTGCGTATGCTGCTGAAGGATCACCTTGCGTGGGTAAATTGGCTTGGAGAAATTGGTCAGATTTAGAACATGTCAAGCTGCTGCAACCTAAGCAATATCCAGCTTTGGCCAATGTTTTAAAAACGATTGAGTTACTTGCAGCCAAATACAAAGGCAAAAAGCTCATCGTGGGTAGCGCAGTTGGCCCATTTTCTCTTCCCAGTATTTTAATTGGCACTGAAAAATGGATGGAATTACTTTGGGAAGATGACATACTCCGTGGCCCAATCATGCGTCAATGTCTAGAAATTTGCAAAGATTTTTGTGTAATTTGGGCACGCGAGCAATTGCAAGCAGGAGCAGATATCGTGGTCTTAGTAGATGGCATAGCTTCTGCAACATGTATCACGCGTGAACAATTTGAGCAAATGGCATTGCCTTATATCCAAAAAACTATTGCAGAAATTGATGGTTTAGTTGGATATGAGCCTTTGGGCAGGATTGAACCTTTTATTGATTTACTTCCGAATATTGGATGTAAAGTGTTAATGCTAGAATGCCATGATGATTTAGCACAATGCAAGAAAGTAGTGATGCCGCATACCTCTATTATGGGCAACTTGAATAATATTGAAATGATCCATTGGACACAAGAGCAGGCGCAACAAGCCTGTATCCAAGCTTTAAATCAAGGATACCCTGGCAATGGATTTATCCTAAGCAATCAAGCTGAAATACCATGGGATACACCAGATCACATCATCTCTTGCATAATCCAGACAGCCAAATCCTGGCCAATTCAATAGAAAGAATACGGATATGTCAGAGGAACCAAAGACAAAAGGCAAAAAAGACAAAAGCCAAGCTAAGCCCGATCAAGATACGAAAGATCGAACTCCTCCATCTCCCGCATCAGTTCATCCAGAAAATCCAACCCATGCTCTGAATCCAGAAGACCAAGCATTGCTGGATGACAAATCAACCCTTGATGCTGTTGGTCATGAAGCCGCTGCAAATCCAGAAGACCAGGCATTGCTGGATGACAAATCAACCCTTGATGCTGTTGGTCATGAAGCCGCTGCAAATCCAGA
>JAKLHB010000466.1 GCA_022710345.1 Planctomycetota bacterium | reverse complement strand
AAAATTTGCTTTTTACCTATGGTTGTGGTATGCTTAGCAAGAAAACATTGCATTGTTCTGCCAATTGCAGGAAACGCTCAACAATCCGTTATCGCCGAAAAATTTCATAGAAATTTTCAATTTTTGATTGCATTTGAAAATACAAATATCTAAAATCCCCTTGATATTTCTACGATCAGAAATTACATCAAGGGAGTTTTTATGACTAAAGTTTTATTATGTTTTTGGCTGATTGCCTGTTTTTTTTCAAATGCAGCGTATGCAGAAGATACAGAAGAGCCTGATGCAGGTTCTGTTGGATTGGTTTCCTGGGCATGGGACATTCCTAAAAATTTATTCGATAAGTACTCCATTAGCAAGTATAGCTATTGGCCATCGGGCTGTCCTACCAGTGGTGGGCTAAGGTATGTCCATCTTAGAGATCGTGACAATACAGATGATTTTCATTATGGTGGATATGCCAATTGTAGGCCTGTTGCCTTTTATTTTGAAGAGACACTGCTCATTGCAGGTATTTATGGCGGATTTGATGTCACTGTTAATGAAGGAAGCCGATTCATAGATGTAGCCAACCCTGATGACGTTGTGACCACTGACAATGTGCCATTCAGCGTAGGTGTTTCTATGCTGTGGATGATTCCGAAACATGGCTTGCAAGTAGAGCTTGAAATTGGTCATTATTGGTGCAAAATGCATAGCACCACCGACCATTTTCAATTTTCAGTGCCCGAAGCACCAGGGATTGATTTTTCTGGCCTTTTACGGCAACGTCAAGAAGAAACAGGGCTAAGTCTTTTTTTGGGCTTTCGATGGATGTCCGAAAGAAGATGGCTTACCGGTATTGAATTGAGCTTGAGCGGCGGGGTTCGCACAGGCCCTGTGGAGATAGACACCAAGATCAACAAAATCACCCCTGATTTATTGCCTTTTCAAAGTATTTCTGTCCCAAGTAGCGTGACCCCAACCGATATGTTCATTGGCTTGATATATGTAAAAGCATTGGCTTTGGATGTTACGGATTATCTACCGTTTTTCACAGGCAGTACCCGACAGTTTATTATGGTAGAGCCTGTGGGTGGAGTGAGCTATTTATCCTGGCACCATGGGCATGGACTTGTGGCTGGTATTCGAGTGAATATTTTAGAAACCGTTGGAATTTCTTATTTTCATAGTTTTAAGCAGCAGAATGATACCGCAGACGTGGATGTTGTTCGAGTGGAAATTGGGCTTGAAATCGGCGGACGGCTCTCATCTTTGCGCTTAGGATCTGGCTAAAACTAGAAATTATTTTCTGCCTGACGCTGTTCTGCTCAGGCAGAACAGCTTGATTTTAAAGTTTTTGGGAAACTCCATTATGGGGACTTCCAAAAATCCGTTAGAATCAGAAAAAATATTGAGAAAGGAAAAAAACGATGCAAAAATACATAGTTTTTGTAATTTTCTTCAGCTTGGTAACTTGCTGCTCCCTTCAAGCAGCGACCATTGGATTTTCAACGTATGATGTTTATCATGCTGATCCAACAGGTACAGGTGGATGGAGCCATACCTATACTGGGACCAAAACTGCTTCTGGCAGTTACCTCAATTACACCGGTGGCTCAGGTACTTTGAACGATGGTATCCCAACTTCTGAGCAAAATACGCAAATCTTCTATGCCGCAGATGCTGCCATCACATTGCATTTGAGTACCACTGCTTCCATCTCTGTCATTGAATTATATGGATTTAGCCCTGGAAACACGATCCCTGGCAATATCACTGGGTTTGATGTGGTGATCAATGGCGTGCGCAGGACCTATAGCAGCGTTGCTTTTGGTAGTTTAAGTGCGATTAATGTGCCTGTGAATGAGAGAGTGACGCTGGATTCCACACAAAATACCCTGATCACCTCCACGATTATCATTGATCATTTTACTTACGACAATGGTGTATATTGCATTGGTGAAGTTGTTCTTACCGGAACAGCCGGAACACCACCACCAGTACCAGAACCAAGCACAATGGCTTTATGCGGACTTACCTTAGGTCTGATGCTCTTTCTACGTAGGAAATTTTAAAAAAAAAGAGCGGCTTACGCTGCTCTAAGAGAATACTTCTCGATGGAGGCCGTATTTTTGCTATCCCATATACGGATAGTCTTACATGCGGTAATAAAAATCTATGAAAAAAATTGCTCTTGTTTTAAGTATGATTCTGTTGACTTCTTCTGCGTTTGGAATTTCTATAGTTACTAGCTATGCTACCTGGCAAAGTTTGGATGAAACAGAACTCAATTTCAACACAATCTCCAATGGTACCTATCTGACTAACCAATTCATCAACCAAGGTGCGTTGTTTGGCAGCTATAGCGGACCAGTGTATGTCAGTGACATTCGTTCTGGCTCTGATGTTGCTGGGTATAAGGAAATTGACTTTGATGCTGGAGAATGGATAGACATTACTTTTGTACTTCCAGGAACCACCACAGCATCATATACCACAGGCTTTGGCGTGAAATTCAATTCGCCAGATACCTACAACTGGGTTGCTTTCTATGATCGGCAAGGTACTTATTTAGCGACTTACTATGGCAACCAAGGCATTGCTGCAGCCGGAAATTATTTCTTAGGTGCCACCCACGAGGCAGGCATTGGTCGTGTTCGTGTAGGTTCGGATAACCATGCGTTTGAAACCTATAACTACGAACTGATCATCCCAACCGTTCCTGAACCAGCCACTTGGGGACTTTTACTGTTGGCACTTGGCTGCGCTTTATGGGCAAAGAAACGATAACAAACTATTTGTAACTTAAAAAAGATGGCTGCCTTTTCAAAGGCGGCCATCTTTTTTATAAATTGATTAGTATCAAAAATTTATATGCAATATTTTTGATTTTAAATGTTGCAATTGATTTATTTTGTGGATTTTCGGAAATTCTAACTTGTTGTGCTAGAATAGCACTAAAAAAAATCCTTAATCTGTATCAATCAAAAAAAAATAAAAAAAATTCACTCGGAAATAAAAGTCTCTTTGATAGAATGCGAGGTTTTCCTGTGTCCCGTCAGGACACGATAAGAGCCGACATAACCTGGGGTTAG
>JAKLHB010000465.1 GCA_022710345.1 Planctomycetota bacterium | reverse complement strand
GCAAAGCTGTCATGGTTTTTGCAAGGTCATAGCTTTTGCTACGGCTGGCTTGCTGTGCTGGGCTAGCCCTTTCCATTCCTGCGAAGGCCCTGGCTTTGCACTGAATCGAGCCTGCTTTTTGTTCTTTGAAAAAGAGATCGGATTCCCCAAAAACTTCCTCATCGGCTTACATGCTTGGTTTGCAGCATGCAAATAAGGTAGCAATCAAGTTTTATCTAAGCTTGCATTTGGGTACTTTCCGTCCAAAAGCCGCGATATTGTTGAGTCTTGAGGGTTTTGGGAAGTCGGGTTATAATATGTCTTTTGACAAAAGTCTGTGTTTTTATTGTGTACTTTTTTAGGGATAGGCAGAGAGTCATGATCTTTGCTGAGAAGCCAGTAACTATCGCCTGGTTTCCCTTTTCATATAACGATAGATCCTTTTAGCGATAGAAAGGAATCTTTTATGGATCGTTTGAGCTTTTATCACCCTCAAGCCATCTCACTTTCTGATGGACTTTCGTTCCCTGTGTTTCATTTTACTGAAGAACTACGAAAATTAGCTCCTGAAGTAAATTGGACAATCATCGGAAAACCTATGGCAATGCTGGATTGTCATGTCGCTCAATGTTATGGAAAATGCACAAAAAGTTTCAGCAAACAAATGGAACGAAATAGAGAATATTTTAAAAGTGATTGGCGTTTTCAGCCTACCTTAATAGAATGGAAAACATTAAAAAATCTTGTGTCTCAACAACTTACAGATGTGGAGACAAAATGTCTCCACATCTGTCAACCAATTGATAATCAAGAAGTTACAGACAATTTTAGCGGTTTTTCAGTATCTCAAATTTTTGGCTCTGCTGCAAAAAGTCCTTATTTGCCTTGGTTCTATTCTAAAAAAGGTGTTAATATGGCAGCATTCTTTCAAAGTACAGAAATTGCCAGAATGCGAGCCATATATATCATCGAAGTTTTTGACGAATTTGAACGTGCTGCTTTTGATCCTGCTACAGACCCACGTATTCAAGCTTATTTGCAAAAAGTGTTAGCTGAAAAAGCCAAGTGCATTTCCATAGAAATTGCAGAACAATTCGAAGCCTGCAAACGTATAGCGGAAACATCTGGCTTAGTAGGGAATCAGGCTATTTTAGCCGCAAGCAACGCTGTACGGAAACTTACAGGCTATGATCCACTTGAATTATTAGGACAACAGCAGCTTGTTTCTGAACCCCAAGAAGTTCATCTCACCCCATCAGCAATAGGTAAGTTATTGGGTGGCTTATCACCACAAAAGGTGAACCAACTTTTGGAAAAAATCGGGCTACAAGAGTCATTCCGCGATGCGAAAGATAAAAAATGCTGGAAACCAACCGAGAAAGGTAAAAGCTTCGCTGTGCTTACAGATACCACCAAAAAACACAGTGATGGCCGACCAGTTCAGCAACTTATGTGGCTAGAAAGCGTCATTTCATTCATCCAACGTCAACAACCTGAACCAGAAAAGTTGCTTTTCTAGCTATGTGAATCAACAGCAAAAGCCATGACAAAGGGCTCATGGCTTTGCTAAAGTTATGCCTTTTGACAAAAGTCTGTGTTTTATTTCGTTTTTTATCGTGTTCAAGGCTAAGAATTTAGCAATCAGTTTTGGCTGTTTGTGTTGCAGCATCCGCTGGCTTGTCTAACATAACGTAGCAAACGGATTGCTCGCTTCGCTCGCAACCGTTGAACGGGTTGTTAGAAAAAACTGTTGATACACATAGTGATACAGCAGAAGACTGATATTTCTTATAGCAAGAGACGAGGAATTCATGATGAATCGAGCCTTTTGTTCTTTGAAAAAGAGCAAAGATGGAATTTTTGAGGCTAGGAAAGTACACCCGAAAAACCGAGCACTCTGACCGGTCTGCCTCATTTTAGGCTTCAGAGTTACCTTGCAGAGGAGGTAATATATGAAAAGTCAAAAAGGATACAGTCCTTCCCACAGACTTATCATTCTTCTTTGGCCTTTATTTTTCATACTTTTCCATTGCTGCATCATACCAGATATTTTTCCAAAACTTCTTTTAATAGTATTTGTAAAGAAAATCTTAGGATGAATTATGGTAATGCCAGAGATTGAATTTGATAGTGTTTCTTTTTTTATAGGTTTTTTTTTGGGAATTGGCATTGGGTATCTCTTAACTAAGAAATTAGCTAAATTAGGGTCTGGGATAGTGTTTCTTTTTATCAGTTTGTTTTTTGCCAGTGCAATCTTTGCCGCAACATTTTTAATATCATGGTATTGGTATAGCGGCGAGTTACCTACTGTTGAACTTCTTTTTCCTCCAATTTCTTCTGATTATGCTCCATTTTTCAGTGATACTTTAAATATTTCAATTAATCTCTCTAGCTCATTTTTAATGAGTTTGATGGTTGCTTCTCAAGAACTAAAGATTACTTCTCAAGAACTAAAGATTGCTCAATTACAAAAGGAACTTGAAAAAGAAAAAAACAGGTCATGGTGGAGCAAACTTTGGAAATAAATCCAACTAATATTAGAAATTTTTTTTCTTTTCTTAGCTTTAACTCAATTGTCTTTCTCTCCGCTTGCAAATATGAATAGCCTAATCCATTTATAAAGCCACCATTCATTCATCTGTTAAATCGCTCAGTCTCTTTCCATTTGCTTTACTAAGCCGTTCAGTCATGCTGCTCACTCTGGTTCGCAGCATTCCTTCACCCAACTTTCTTCCATTCACTTTGCAAAGTATGTGGTAGATTTCTTTGTGGAAAAGCTCTCCCTTGTTTTGGGATGCGATAAAGACAACCATCGCTACTATGGCCCAAAAGCATAGCAAGAGCGAGACCAATTTATCATCCAGCGTTATGCCTTAGTTCGTTTCAATAGCAAGATCACCCTAGAAACTTTGGTAAATGGCATTTTGAGAAGCAAACCTGGAGAAGTAATCAAGCTATATCTAACCACAAAGCAAGCGACAACGTTGTAAAACTTTAGTGCCAGAACGAGCATACCATTGCCAACGGTGTGCTTGTTAGAGAAGTAAGCACAATAGTGGTTTTAATATGTCTTTTGGCAAAAGTCTGTTTTTATCGTGTAACGCTGGAAGTCTTATTTTATG
>JAKLHB010000464.1:2924-3118 GCA_022710345.1 Planctomycetota bacterium | reverse complement strand
ACAAAACACTTGCATTTCGAAATTTTGATCTCATGCACGTGCCATCCTATTTTTGGCTGGTTACGGAAACGTCTGCTTATGGAGAGGTTTTCCACTTGGTTCCTTAGCTTTTCATTTTAACATCATGCAGCACTAAAATTTATAGCTTAGCAATTCACCCATCTTCGTCCTTGCATAACAATATTTCACTTCAT
>JAKLHB010000464.1:0-2824 GCA_022710345.1 Planctomycetota bacterium | reverse complement strand
GAATGCTAATATTTTCACTTCATGAATGCTAATATTTTCACTTCATGAATGCTAATATTTTCACTTCATGAATGCTAATATTTTCACTTCATGAATGCTACAAAAAGCTTAAGACTTAACATTCGATCCGAAAATCTTTAAAAAAAAACAGTTTTTTCTGAAGATTTTTATTGACAATTTGTGCTTGCTAAGGTATAATATGACCCCAACATGCCAATTCGTATAGAGAAAAATATGGCCTATTCTGCAACTTCTCCTCAGGAGTTAGAATATCTGCATCATTTTATGGGTATCGCCCTCCAAGAGGCCGAAAAAGCTCTACAAGATGATGAAGTGCCAATAGCTGCGGTTTTGGTAGCGGGCCAAGAAATCATTGCCCAAAATCATAACCAAACAGCTCATCACAACAGCAATCTAGCTCATGCAGAAATGTTGGTTCTGGAACAAGCCGGCCAAAAGATTGGACGATGGCGAATCAGGGAAACAACTTTATTTGTCACCCTAGAACCATGTTGTATGTGCGCAGGCGCAATGGTTCTAGCAAGAATCGCCAAAGTGGTGTATGCCTTGGCTGATGCTAAATCAGGAGCTTGTGGGAGCATTTTCAATGTACCACAAGAACCTAGGCTAAATCATCAAATTTCCATCATTGGTGGCATTCGGTCTGAGGAATCTAAAGTGCTTTTGCAACAATTTTTTGCTTGTAAACGCCGTAAGCCCAAAGACAGAAGGATCCAATATTACTGGTAGCATGAAAGGCTATCTAAATAACGGAGAGGTGCCAGAGAGGCTGATTGGGACGGTCTCGAAAACCGTTGTTCTCCTTCGGAGGACCGAGGGTTCGAATCCCTCCCTCTCCGCCATGTTTCTCTCATAACGAAAAAAGCAACGCCGGAGAGGTCGCCTAGAGGCTGAGGGCGCGCGCTTGGAAAGCGCGTAGGCGGGCAACCGTCTCGAGGGTTCGAATCCCTCTCTCTCCGCCAAAACCGTGCTAAACGGGGCAGTAGCGGTTCCCTGTAACCCACAATTCGCTATAGTGGGGTTGAAGCCTTTTTGCGGTTCTTTTGGTTATGGATGTTCTGATGTAAGCGGTGTTTGAAGTGTTTGGTCCTTTGCGATAAGCAGCTTCCCAACCCGGCCAGGAGGGGAACCTAGCAACCGTAAGAACCTCGCTTATGTGCAAAGGGGTGCTGGACATTAGCTGGCGACATGAAGAAGCCGTAATGCGGGGAATCAAGAAAAGGTGCGCGGTCCCATACATCAGTTTTCGTTTCACATCTCCAAATCATCTCACCAATCACATCCATCCTTATCCATCCTTACTTTAGAGCAACCCAAAACTATTTGTGTATTTTTGATACCCGCTCACTGCATTCTATCCTTATTCTTCCTTACGGGATTTTCATCATGAAATATCTGGGATTTGCTCGTAAATATCGTCCGCAAAATTTTTCTCAAGTTGTTGGACAGAAAGAAATTGCGGCTGTATTAGAAAATACTCTTCGAAACAAGCATGAATATCATGCTTATCTTTTTTTTGGGCCCAGGGGCGTGGGCAAAACATCTATGGCGCGGATTTTGGCAAAAGCATTCAATTGCAAACAAGGACCAACTCCAATTCCATGCAATGAATGCGATTTCTGCAAGAGAATCTCGGTCGGTGAGGATGTAGATGTTTTAGAAATAGATGGTGCTTCCACACGTGGCATTGATGAAATTCGAGCTTTGAAAGAAAGCACAAAATATCTACCTGCCAATGCACGGTATAAAATTTTCATCATTGATGAAGTGCATATGCTGACCATGCAGGCCTTCAATGCATTGCTCAAGATTCTTGAAGAGCCGCCTGCTTATATCAAATTCATTTTTGCTACCACCGAAATCCACGAAATTCCAGAAACCATCCTCTCCCGTTGCCAAAGGTTCAATTTTAACCAAATCACTATGGTGGATGTCATCGCCCATCTTCAAGAAATCGCGAAAAAGGAAAACTTGGTCATCGAAGACGGAGTCTTAGAAAAGTTAGCTCGCCGAAGCGGCGGAGCATTGAGAGATTCGTTAGTGTTGCTAGAGCAATTGGCTACATTTGGTGATGGCAAAATTGACCACCAAGCGCTGCAACAAATCACAGGCACAGCCTTAGAAGATGCTCAAGGCATTATCAGTGCCCTCATTGCTCAAGAACCAGTCCGCCTTTTGGGCATTATCCGTACTTTTATCACACGAGGTGGTCATATTGGCAATCTCTTAGATTGCTTAATCCAAGGATTTCGTGATCTATTAGTGATTAACTTAGCTCCTGACCAAGTAGATTGGATTGAAGGCACACCAGAATATCAGGGTTGGATTGTGGAACAAAAGACCAAAGTCCAGCCTGATTTTTTACACACAGCCATCCGCTTTTTGCTAGATGCTAAAACCCTGCTTCGACGTGCCAATTTAGATCGTATTGTGCTAGAAACCACACTTCTCAAAATCCTGCGCATGGATTCCTTATTTTCTCTCAAAGTCGTGACAGATCAATTAACTCAATTGGAGCAAAGACTTTACCAAAAAGTTGGAGAGCCTGTTTTCCCTCCGCTGGTACCACGGCTTGGTGTAGCATCCACTATGGAAGCAGCAGGGGTAGTTCTTGCCCCTCCAGAGCCTAAAAAAATAAAGCAAATGCCAGCACAGGAGGCACAAACATCAGCATCTACGCTGCCAACAAAACCTCCAGCGCAAGAGAGCAGCCAACTTCAGGCTCAACCAACATCAGTCCAGGCTCAACCAGCATCAGTCCAGGCTCAACCAACATCAGTCCAGGCTCAACCAACATCAGTCC
>JAKLHB010000463.1 GCA_022710345.1 Planctomycetota bacterium | reverse complement strand
TAAAGCACTTGCATTATACATTTTTATTGCAAGGGTTGTAAAACTTGCTTTCTGTGTTACTACAGAAACCTCTGATTACAATTGAGTGCGCGAATGAGATACCCAAAAATTCAGTGCGCACATTTTTTCTTGAAGTTAACACTGCAAAAAAGCTTGGATGGGATTGGTCCCAAGGAGGTTGCATCATGGATGCACCCATAGTAAAAGCAAAAAATGTGACAAAAATTATCATCACCACGCCTGAAAATGTGGCTCTGGAAATGGAAATGGCCTCTGTAAGCCATCGCTGCAGTGCATTTATGGTGGATTTATTTTTGTTAGCTTTGTTAAGTCTTCTCGTGATTTTATTCGCCAATCTATTGGCTACTGTCTTAAATCCTATGCTTGTGGCTGCGTTTATTTTTATCGCATTGTTTTTTCTTTGGAATGGATATTTTATTTGGTTTGAGCTACACTTTGGTGCCACACCTGGGAAAAAAGCGCAGCACTTTCGGGTAATTCAAGAAGATGGAATGGACTTAACTCCTAGCGCTATCTATATTAGAAACTTAATGCGAGAAGTAGAATTCTGGCTTCCTTTAAGGTATTTGCTTGTGGGCATCATCACAGCTATCAGTGGCGAATTTTATTACCTGGTCGGATTTGCCTGGGTACTGATTGTCATGCTGGTGCCTTTTTTGGATAAAAAAGGCAGGCGTTTGGGTGATTTAATTGCAGGGACTATTGTGATCACTGTGCCGCAATTCAAACTCCAAGAAGATTTAGCCATGGCCCAAAAACCAAAACAACAAGAAGTGTTGCCAGAAGCCGAGCCACTGCAACAAGGTAAATTTCATTTTGCCCCAGAAATGTTGGAAATTTATGGAAAAGAAGAATTGCAAACTTTGGAACATATCTTACGTGCTGAAAAAGAATTAGACATTGTAGAACAAAAAAAAGTTTCTGCTAAAGTCGTGCAAAAAATAGCTAAAAAGATTCAATATCCAGAGCAAATTTCAGAAAAAGACCATCTCACTTTTTTGACCGAGTTTTATCAAGCCCAGCGTGCTGTGCTGGAAAAGAAGTTAGTGCGTGGCCAGAGTTTGGAACGCAGGACTCGGAAATGGTTTTATGGAAAACGGTAACAGATTGGAGCTTCTTCTATGGCTGATTTCCAACATCATTTGATCTATGGGGTTGGCATGAGTGTGACATGCGCGGCTGTGGGGCATTTTCAATTTGGGCTAACCCCGGTTCAAGCGGGTGCTGCTGCTATTTTAGGTAGCGCAGCCAGCCTTGCGCCGGATTTAGACCATCCTGAAGGATTGCCTGGCCGAATTTTGTTTGAAATCTTAGGTGTTTTGATTCCGATTGTGACTTTGCCTCACTTGCCTTGGGAATACAAGCAGCAGTTTGCTGTGGAGCATTGGATCTTGTATTTTTGCCTTGCGTATTTGGTGGTCCGATTTTTTTTAGGATATCTTTTTACCAAATTGATGACCCATCGGGGGATTTTCCATAGTTTACCTGCTGCGTGCATTTGTGGCCAAATTATTTTTTTATGGATGAGTCAACTTCTTTTTATGGCCAGGGTTACAATAGCTACGATTGCGGTCATTGGCTATGTAACCCATCTTGTGGCTGATGAAGTATATAGTGTGGACTGGAAAGGCAATTCTATCAAACGCTCTTTTGGTTCTGCCCTAGATTTAGGCCATATCTCTGAATTTTCCACCTGGCTGGCTTATGGAATTTTGATAAGCTTAGGATATATCATTTTCCAGCAGGTCAACGCAATGCCAATGGTGGATTTTCGGAAATTCTAAAATCTGTATCGCCCGGAAATAAAAGTTCTTTTTGATAGAATGCCAGGTTTTCCTGTGTCCCTTCAGGACACGATAAGAGCTTACATAACCTGGGGTTAAAAACCCCAGGCTTTATTCCCAAACCGCTTCGCGGCAAAAAACTTTGCATGCAGGCATATCTTATCGAGAGTTCTACAATGTAAAAAAATCTGGCTTCAGGAAGAAGATCGGCAGGTCATCAGCTTGCCGATCTGTCGTTTGGGCTAATAGAAGATCGGCAGGTCATCAGCTTGCCGATCTGTCGTTTGGGCTTCAGGAAGAAGATCGGCAGGTCATCAACTTGCCGATCTGTCGTTTGGGCTAATGAAGTTCATGGCGGCAAGATCGTCGCATCCAACGGCTGCTCATCAGCAGCCCAAACAGGATCAAAATGCATGTGCCTGGTTCAGGCACTGTGGTTGTGGCCAATAGATTGTCAAAATCACCGCCAAGATATGCACCAGGAGAACGATAGTCTTGGAAGATGATCACGGATTCAAGGTTAGCAAAATTGGCTAAATCCAAGGCAAAATGGTTGGTATACATGGTGCCAGAGCCAAAGTTATACGTTCCATAGACTTCTCGTTTGATTGGATCAATCACGACAGAAAAAGTGACTTTCTTATCATAGCCGCCAACAATGTCTTGGATGCTTCCGCAAATGCCACGTGCATCAAAGTGCCAAAGATTGGTGCTATTGGAATCCATGAACCATCCAATGCCAAATAAATTGCCGACTAGCCCGAAATATACGCCGGCATTATGGGAACGGGGGCTACCGGAATATGCATAAGCATCGAAGCTTAATGTATATACTGCATTGGAATCTGGTGTACCAGGCAAAACATATTTGACAGAGGGCATGTTGCTTGTGGCAATCCGCCCTGATGCAGCCTTGCTGCCTAATCCTGTGCTATAGCCTATGGGCAAGCCACGCTAGTGTTACTTTGCCACCCGCCTTGGCCGCCTAAATAGCTGCCTGTGGCATAGGCTTCAAAATTTTCTTGCAAAAGCGTAGCGCTATAACCTGCGCTAGCACATAGCATGATAGCTATGCAAAACAATACACTTCTGAACATACGCACCTCCTCCAAAAAATTTACCTACCATCGCTGAATTTTTTTAGATACATTTGTGTAATACTATGGATGTCTTCGAGTTGCTCATTGGCTTGCTGATGTGCTTGCTTTTGATACCTGGAAACAAGGGCTTGTTGAAGTGTGTCAGTTGCGTTCAGGATAGGCTGAGCTTCCAGGCTTCCAGCGCCTTTGGCCAGTAATTCAGGCGATTGCACTCT
>JAKLHB010000462.1 GCA_022710345.1 Planctomycetota bacterium | reverse complement strand
AAAGCAAAGCTAGACCGAACCTGGCCAACGGAGTTAGGCCAGAGTGAGGTCTGCGACTATTGTTAGGCGACCTGGCAGCAAAATCAGGGCATTAGGATGGCTTTCTTCCCAGGGAACCGTGGCACAACTTCCCCCGTTTGAGGACGCGAGTAGCGTCCTCAAACGCGCAGCGATTTTGCGATTTTGATTTTTGGGGATGCACGAGAGACCTGGTAGAAAAATCAGGGATGTACGAGAGACCTGGCAGAAAAATCAGGGCATCAGGATGGCTTTCTTTCCAGGGAACCGTGGCATAACTTCCCCGGCCTGAGGATGCGAGTAGCGTCCTCAAACGCGCAGCGATTTTGCGATTTTGATTTTTGGATACCATTTCACGTATATCCGGACGCATTGCTTATATTATGCGCGTGTAGGGACGATCGGCTGGTCGCACTTATGTCCGAATACAAACGACGATCATTCCTTCAATGCAAGGAAGGAAAACCTCCGCCTTGTGCTAAAAATATTGCAAAATTTTCTTTTTTTCTCGAAAAAACAAGGTATAATCATCTTTGATTTGTTCCAGGAAAGGTCTGCAAGCACTAAAAGACCAGGCCAAAGAGATCCAGGTGCATTGGATGGTGGAATGATTATGAACAAAGAAGTAAAAATAAAAAATAGAAAAAATACAAGCAAAACATCAAAAGTTAAGGCCCAAAATGAACAATCTAAAAAAAGAAAAGCTAGCCTCAACAAGGCTAAATCTAAAAAGCAAGACAAAATAAAGCCAGCCATGAATTCTGAAGGTATGAATTTTGAATCTCTGGCAAACAATATTGCCTACATCAATGAGCAATTGGTCACCCAAGCTGTCAAAGCAGTTAATATAAGTTTAACGATACGTAATTGGTTGATTGGTTATTATATTCGAGAATATGAGCTGGGAGGTAGCGACAGGGCTGCTTATGGTGAAAAACTTTTAGAAAAACTAGCTGAATGGCTGCATCATCATGGTATGAAACGTACTGATGAGAGAGAATTACGACGATATCGCCAATTATACTTGATCTATCCACAAATTCGAGAAGCATTGTCACCTGAATTATTGAAACTCTTTCCAAAATTGTTAACAGATAATAAAATTCGGGAGTCAGTGACTCCCGAATTAGCGACTCCATCTGTTGTGATTGTAGAAAAGCTTTCATTTACTCATCTGGCAGAGTTAATGCAACTTGATGATCCTCTTAAGCGTTCTTTCTATGAAATTGAGTGTATACAAGGTAATTGGTCCGTGCGAGAGCTCAAACGGCAGATTGATACACTTTATTACGAACGTTCATCTTTATCAAAAAATAAAAGAAAGCTTTCCAAAATTGTACAATCGCAATCGCAAACAATATCATCAACACAAATTATTCGGGATCCGTATGTTTTCGAGTTTTTAGGTATAGAAGCTAAAGAAATTATAGAAGAATCAAAGCTGGAAGATTCCCTCCTTGACAAACTTCAAGAATTTTTGCTAGAATTAGGACGTGGATTTTGCTTTGAAGCTCGCCAGAAGAGGATTTTGATTGGAGATGAGTATTTTTTTGTTGATTTGGTTTTTTACCACCGAATTTTAAAGTGTCATGTCTTAATCGAGCTTAAAGTGGATAGTTTCCATCATGAATATCTCGGACAACTGAACACGTATGTCAATTGGTTTCGTGTCAATGAAATGACAGAAGGTGATAACAAACCAATTGATATTTTACTTTGCACAAAAAAGAATCAGGCTCTCGTAGAATATGCATTGGCCTGCATAGACAATCAACTTTTTGTTTCCAAATACCAACTTGCATTACCAAACAAAGAAGAAATTTGCCAATTTTAAAAGAACAAATGAAAAGAAAACGGAATGGCTAATATTTTGTTCCTGTGGTATTTTGCAGATGTTCAAAACATGTTTGTATATTTTCTTCCTGCATTGGAAGCCAGGACAGAGACAGATCAGAGACAGATCAGGCCTTGCAAGGAGAGGCGATTCAAAAGGCCAGGAATGAATTTTGCCAGAACATCCAGGATAAGCAAAATACTTTGAAAGCCTTGTTGAAGACGGTAAAGACTGAGCTTGCAGAGCAGCGGAGTCAGATCCGAAATCTAATGGAAAAGGTAGAAGAATTGTCCAAAGCAGTGGACCTGTATCTCACTTGGAGCAAGACCTGACTGGGACGCAGGAATACATAAATCCAGAGCAATTTGACCCTCTGTAGCATTGCAAAAATCATCTGCTAGCGGACAAGGCAAAGATTTTGAACCCACCACGTATCGCTTATGCATGTAGGGGCGACCGGCTGATCGCCCTTACGTCCGCATACAAACAACAATCATTCCTTCAATACAATGAATAAAACCCTCTGCCTTGTGCTAGAAATATTGCAAAATTTTCTTTTTTCTCGAAAAAAACAAGGTATAATTTTCTTTGATTTGTTCCATCATTTTATCATTCCAAAATCAGGAGATTTGCAATGTCGAAAAAAAGTCTTCCCAAATCCAACCCAGAAAAATCCCAAAAAACAATAACCAAAACTTCCCAACCAATCAGCAAAAAATCCACCAACACAAAAAAACAAACGCCGCCTAAAACCCCCAAAACAGCATTGCCCAACAAAATCACTTCACCCAAAAAGCCGGTGGCCCCAAAAGCAGCATTGCCAAAAACCAAAAAGCTCACTTCACCCAAAAAGCCAGTAGCCAAAAAAGCTGCATTGAGCAACACCAAAAAACTTACCTCGCCCAAAAAGTCGGTAGCCAAAAAAGCTGCATTATCCCAAAAAGTTCCTTCACCCAAAAAACCGGTGGCCCCAAAAACAGCATTGCCCAAAGCAGCATTGTCGAAAAAAGCATTGCCCAAAACCAAAGCAGCAAGTTCAGTCCAAAAAACAGTTGCCAAACCACAAAAAACAACTTTGCCAAAAGCTGCGAAAGAGCCAGGATTGTCAAAAGCCAGATCCAGAAAACCAAAAATCACTGCACCCGAAGCGATCGAAGCAATGCAGCCACAGACGATCGAAGCAATGCAGCCACAGGCGCAACCTGTTGGAACAGTGCCAGTTCAACCACAGGCCATGTTCCCTGAGCCACAGGCGCAACTTATTGGAACAGTGCCAGTT
>JAKLHB010000461.1 GCA_022710345.1 Planctomycetota bacterium | reverse complement strand
ACAAAACACTTGCATTTCGAAATTTTGATCTCATGCACGTGCCATCCTATTTTTGGCTGGTTACGGAAACGTCTGACAATCTGTAGGATAATGCGTTATAAAAATTGCCTTTAAGCCTGCGGGTTAATTCCTGCTATGGACATAGCAGCATAGCAACTTGGATAATCAAATTTCAATCACAAAGGAGAATATCTATGGCAAAAGGAAAGCCGCTTGCTTTCTTGAATTTTGGCGGTAAAGTGAGCACCAAGCATTTGACTACCTTCACAACACAATTGTCCACGCTACAAGACGCGGGGCTTCCGATTGTGCGCAGTCTCAAAATTTTGGAAGGCCAATTGAAAGTCGGAAATTTAAAACGAGCCATTGGGCAGGTTTCTGAAGATGTTGAAAGTGGCTCTACATTTTCAGAAGCTTTGTCCAAACATCCCAAAATTTTTGATCGTTTGTTTGTGAACATGGTCAAAGCCGGCGAAATGGGCGGTGTGTTGGATACAATCTTGCGCCGTCTTTCTGAATTCATGGAAAAATCTCAAAAATTGAAAAAACGTATTGTGGGCGCGGCTGTGTATCCTGTGGCTGTGTTGAGCGTAGCAGGTTCTATTCTAGCCGGTATTTTGCTATGGGTAGTACCATCTTTTAATAAAATCTTCAAAGATATGGGCGTTGACATGCCATTCTTAACCAAGATGCTCATTGCAGCAAGTGATAACGTAGTGGCATGGTGGTGGACTGCGCCATTATTCATCTTTTTAGGGATGATTGCTTATAAAATGTTTACTAGCAACAGAGCTGGTAAAATCATCATGGACCGCATTTTTATCTCACTTCCTGTATTTGGCGAAATTATTCGGAAATCTTCAATTAGCCGCTTCACACGTACACTTGGTACATTGATCACATCTGGCGTGCCTATTCTTGAAGCTCTGGCAATTGTAAAAAATGCTATCGGCAACCAAGTCATCTCCAATGCAATATCGGCTGTGCACGAAAGCATTCGTGAAGGTGAAAGCATTGCGGAACCATTAGCCCAAAGCGGTGAATTTGACGATATTGTGGTCAACATGATTGACGTAGGCGAGGAAACAGGCGAATTGGACAAAATGCTCATCAAAATCGCCGATAACTACGATGAAGAAGTAGATGTGCTCGTTGCATCCATGGTGAGCTTGATGGAACCTTTGCTCATTATCTTTATGGGTTTGGTCATTGGTTTCATTGTTATCGCTTTGTTCTTGCCCTTGATCTCCCTGGTTCAGAAGATCGGCTAATCTCAAAAAGGCATGGAATTACAAAATTCAACTTTGCAATTCCATGCCTTTATCATCAAGAAAGCTCATGATGATCGCCAGCATGATGCAGACATAAACGTTTGAATAATTACCTGTACACCATAGTTTGATTGAATTGGGAATCATTGCATGCAACATTCTTATAAAAAAATGATTTTGTGCACCGCTATCTCCGCACTTCTCACAGTCATCTTATTTCCGCCTTGCGGTTTTGCTACTTTTGCTTGGGTTTCACTCATCCCCTGGCTATATTCATTGTCCCAACAAACCCTACGCCAGATGTTTCTCAGCCAGCTCATTTTCCAAAGCATTTTCTTTGGCATTGGAATTTCCTGGATGGCCGAGGTTCATCCCATTTGCCCGATTGCGATTTTAGCACCGCTCTATTTGATATGTTTGCCCTTTCCTCTTGTATTTCGTTGGACAGTTCAGCATACCAAACTCCCCCTATTTTTAGCAGCCCCTATTCTATGGACTGCCCAGGAGTATCTAAGGTCTTTCCTATTCTCTGGATTTCCATACCTTTTTCTTGGCCATAGCCAAGCCCTAGATTATCCAATCCTCATTCAAATTGCAGACATCACGGGTGTGTATGGACTGAGTTTTCTGATTGTCATGGTCAATAGCCTGATTGTGACATGGTTGCTCGCACTCTTTCCTTTGGCATTAAATTTAGGTTGCCCTGCCACAAAACGCCAAAGCCTTGCTTACACGATCCTCACCATATCTGCCATAGTCCTGACTATTTGGTATGGCCAAACCCAACTGGCGCAAATTTCGTATCAAACCGGCCCAACCATTGCGGCACTCCAAGGCAATATTCCACAAGACATCAAAGAAGACCCCCGCGTGAGCCGCTATCACATTATGGAATCCTACACCAAACTCACGGTTGCCGCGATGCAGCAAAAGCCTGATCTCATTGTATGGCCCGAAACAATGGCACCAGAAGATATTCGAGGCGATGCGCAGATGTTTGCGATGGTGCAAGATATTGCCCAAAAAAGCAACGCACATTTGCTCATTGGCTCCCATTTTTATGACATTGACTTTGCACAAAAAAAATACCGTATCTTCAACACCGCATATTTCCTGGATCCAAAAGGAAATCTCATCCAACGCTATGATAAAACAAGATTGGTCTTGGTTGGAGAATACATCCCTTTACGGAATGTCCTACCATTCTTGCCAATTATCATCCGCAACCTGGCCGGCTTTATCCCAGATTTAACCCAAGGCGAAGATCGCCCTGTGTTTGAACTCAAGCAAGCCAAATTTGGCTGCTTGATCTGCTATGACATTGCTTATGCAGAAGATGTCCGATACCTACGCCAGCAGGGTTGCAACTTTGTCATCAACCTGACCAATGAAGGCTGGTTCATGCAAACCAGCGAATTGGAACAATTGCTCCAAGTCTCCGTATTCCGAGCCGTGGAAAATCGCATTGGAATATTGCGATCTGGCAACACAGGCATTAGCCTGGTGATTCCACCAACCGGCATTTTAGATCCCAAGCAAATCCTGACCATGCCGCTCGCAGACTATTGGCCGCAATTGCCTAGATATATTCAAGAACGCTGGCAAAAAAAGACCATTGCCTGGCACCATATCCCTGAATTCCTATTCCGCAAAGATTCCCCACTTTATTGCCATGCATCCGAAAATTGGGATACCCTTTTGAACGGTCAGCCTTACAAATGGAAAGATTTTGCTGGTGTCCTTTGCCAGCCAGTTGCCCTAGCCACTGAGACAAAGACATTGTACACACACTATGGAGATTGGTTTGCCATCTTCATGTTTGGAATCGGCCTTATGATTGCCCTTTCCATGCTCACCTTGAGCATTAAAAATCGCA
>JAKLHB010000460.1 GCA_022710345.1 Planctomycetota bacterium | reverse complement strand
CTTCTGGAAGGGCCGTAAAATCAAGTTTTCGGTTTTATAAACCGAAAGACCTCTTTGGTGGATGTTTGGTGGGTACAAAGAACCAAAGGAAGATAACAGAATGTTGTAACCGAAAGACCTCTTTGGTGGATGTTTGGTGGGTACACGGGATAGGGGAGATAACTATGGAGTGGTTGGGGATGCTTAACCGAAAGACCTCTTTGGTGGATGTTTGGTGGGTACCCACACCCTCTGGGAGGCGCTTATTTTGGGCTTTCTAGAAGGCAAAATTTACAACCCCCGAAAATTTGCATCATTTTTTGGAGTCAAATTCGTTCCAGGGCGGTGGGTGTCACCACCTGGATTCCTAAATCTTTGTCAAAGAGCATGTTACAACGGCGGAAAAAATTTACAACCCCCGCTTTTGCATATTTTGCAAAAGATTGTTGTTTGCCAATGAGTTAGGACATTTTTTAGGAAATTTTGAAACAAAGCGTGACTCTAAGAGGGCATCCTCTGATGCTGGTCTCCTAAGCATAACTTAGTACGTCAATCCGACATACTGCCTTATTCAAGGGAGGAATCCTTGCTAATTTTGAGTACTTTTTATATCATAACGCAAGAAAAAATATTTGTCAATAAAAATTTAATTTTTTCTAAAAATTTTTATGGCTGGGAAGAAAGATGTGGAAATACTAATTGGCTTAGATGGTTACAACTGAATTTAATGCTATTAAAGAGATAAATATTGATACACAATCACTTGGGTTCTTTTTATTAGTCGCATCCTAAATGGAATTCTTCGCATAACTACAATCGCGTAGCCATGTCGTTAGGCTACATGTATTAGCAAGCATTGACATTGCCGTTATGGCTACACGTATTATGAACGCATATCTAAACAAAATCTCCGGAAATTATTTAGCGCAAAATGCTTGAACTCGCTTAGATGAAAAAGCATTGACATTGCCGTTATGGTATTATGGACGCATATCTAAATAAAATCTCCGGAAATTATTTAGTGCAAAATGTTTGAACTCGCTTAGATGAGCAAGCATTGACATTGTTTGAACTCGCTTAGATGAGCAAGCATTGACATTGTTTGAACTCGCTTAGATGAGCAAGCATTGACATTGAAAAGTGTTAGCATCGTTCTGCAAATGTGTTGGCATCACTTTGCAAATGGAGAACTCTCGTATAAGATTGCACTGCAGCAAAGTTTTTTGCCGCGAAGCGGTTTCCAAGCCGCTTCGCGGCAAAAAACACAAAAGAAAAGGCAAAATGGCAATTTTTTTTGTCCTGGCCATGCAACGGCATCGATTTTTTTGTCCTGGCCATGCAACGGCATCGATTTTTTTGTCCTGGCCATGCAACGGCATCAAGTAGAGATATTAAGTTTCAGCATATAAAGCACTTGCATTATGCATTTTTATTGCAAGGATTGTAAAACTTGCTTTCTGTGTTACTACAGAAACCTCTGACTTTTATTTCCGAGCGAATTTTTTTTGATTGATACAGATTAAGAAGCTTTTTTTAGTATATTCTAGTACAATAAGTTAGAATTTCCGAAAATCCACAAATGAGCAAGCCTTGAAAAGTTTTGGTATCGTTCTGCAAATGAGCATTGCAAGGTTCTGGCATCGCTCTGCAAATGAGCAAATGGGCAAGCATTGTTCTGCATAATGCGTAGTTATAGCGCTATCCCATTGCTTTATCTAATCTTGCCTGCAACTCGGCTGCGCTGCAATTGGAAAATGTGACCAATTTGATCCGGCTGGTTTGGCCTTGGGCAATTTGGATATCTTTTTTAGAGAATCCCAATGTTTTGGCTAAAAACGCGACCAGCTCGTCATTGGCTTTGCCTTTTTCTGGTGGAGCGGCAATGGCAATGCGGATTTCTTGGTCAGTGATGCTGCGAAACGCATTTTTTGATGCACTTGGGATGACTTTGATGCAAAGGCATGGTAAAGCATGATATTCGCTAATTTTCATAAGTTTTGCCTCCCAATTGGTGCAACTAGTTGTAATTGGGATGTAAAGCATGATATTCGCTAATTTTCATAAGTTTTGCTCAAATCCTCTTCCAGTCTATCAATCTTCCATTGATTGGTCTTGATGAATTCTGGATATTGATGTAGAAGCTGCAAGAGTTTTTTTGATTCTGGATATCGTTGCAATTCCAGATATGCCTTTGCCTTGCAATATATAACTTCGGGTTCTGAAGCACCGACGAAGTTCGCTTTTTCCATGCGTTCTAAAATTTGTAAAGCTTTGCGGCCCTGACAAGTTTGTGTATATTGCCGGGCCAAGCACCACAGCAAAGAATTTTGCTCTGCCAGACTGATGGTTGAAGCAAATGCCTCTAACGCATAATTGGCATATACAATGGATTCAATGCGATATTCTATGCTAATGCATAATTCTACCAATTTCTTGCATGTCTCCCAATCTTGAGGATTGCTGGCTAATTGATTCGTATATTGGAGATAATCTTGATGGCTTTTCATCCAATAATCTTTATTTTGCATAAAGTTTCGTTCATTGCGTTCGGATTCTTGCTTAAAATAAGCTGGCTTATGGCCTTTCCGAGTGGTGTATTCTTTGAATCTTGCCAATGCTTTTTGCTGGTGGAGTTTCGCTTCTGCGGAATTCCCAAGGCGTTGATATAAAGAAGCCAAATACCAATTTGCTGTCCCGGCTGCAATCCAGAAATCTGAGCGATTTTGGACAGATTTTAAGTATTCGATGGCTTCTCTGAATAAACCAGCCTGCATGATGTATTCAGCTTGAAGGCGGTCCTCTCTCGCCCATTTCTTTTGGCTTCTTTTTTTTAACACGATTTCATAAGCATCTCGTTGTTCCTGCTGGATCAGGCGATTGATTTGTTGCATGAATGCTTTATTCGGGGTACTTGGTTTTATAGTTGACGTTGTAACTGGTTGATCTTCTTGTAATTGCTGGGTTGTTTCTCTACAGAAACTGTTAATTTCAGAGATTTTTGGCAAAATCTCGGGTTGAGCATAAAGCCAGATACCAAGGAAACCTATCATGAAACAAAAATGATATTGGATCATATTTTTCTCCTAGTGCTTTGCAGAGAATGCATGTTGCCAGATGTTTCCGTAACCAGCCAAAAATAGGATGGCACGTGCATGAGATCAAAATTTCGAAATGCAAG